>NZ_JAAGPC010000037.1:0-61170 GCF_017104595.1 Burkholderia sp. Tr-20390
TCACGCGGCTCGTGTCGCGCGCCGTGACGATCAGCGCCGCGCGCCGGTAGGCGGGCCGTTCGATCAGCGCGGCGGCCCGCTCGTCGTCGGCGGCGGGCAGGATCGTCCGGTGCACGACCACGCGCCGATCGAGCATCTGCAGCGAGCGCTGCAGCGCCAGCTGCAGCCGCTTGAAGAAAGCCGCGTCGGTATCCGGCAGCAGTACGTCGACGTGGAGCAACCCGTGTCGCGTGTCGGGCAGCTGGCGCGGCACGCCGAGCTGCCGCGCGGCCGCCACCACACGCTCGCGCGCCTGCGCCGAGACGCTGCCGCGCTCGTTCAGCACGCGGTCGACGGTGGTCGTGCTGACGCCGGCAAGCGCCGCGATCTCGTCGAAGCGTGCGGTGCGCTTGCGCCAGCGCGGCCCGGATTCGCCTGCCATGGTTGTCTCCATCGTGGGGTCGCCATCGAGACGTGGCGATGCGGGGAACGCTAAAGCGATGGCGAAATTTCGTCAACGTTTCGATTGAGCGGGGGAGGCCGCGGGCCTAATTTTGATTCCATGCCGAAGCGCTTGCCGCGCTTCCTACGAACAAGGAATCCAGGAGACGCACGTGGCTCATATCGACGACCAGGCGCACGACCGCACGGTGGCGCGCCGTCAGGCATACCGGATGATCGGCGGCGCCGGCGAGCGCGCGCAGGCGGCCGGGCTCGCCAACGCGGAGTGGTACCGATGCCCGGTGCCGCGGCCGCTGATGAAGCAGCTGATGCAGCGCGGCGACGCGCGCGCGATCCGCGACACGCTGATCTGGTACGCGGCGATCGCGATCAGCGGGGGGCTCGCATGGCTGGCGTGGCGCGCACATTCGGCGTGGGCGATCCCTGCGTTCTTCGTGTACGGCACGCTCTACTGCAGCCCGGCCGACTCGCGCTGGCACGAATGCGGGCACGGCACCGCGTTCCGCACGCGCTGGATGAACGACGTGCTGTACCAGGTCGCGTCGTTCCAGGTGTTCCGCCGCGCGACGGCGTGGCGCTGGAGCCATGCACGTCACCACACCGATACGCTGGTCGTCGGGCGCGATCCGGAAATCGCCGCACCGAAGCCGACCGACTGGGCCTCGCTCGCGCTGAACATCGTCGCGCTGAAGCACGTGGCCGGCGAGCTGCGCAAGATGATCGCGACTGCCTTCACCGGCCGGCTCGACGACGAGGAGTGCACCTACGTGCCCGAATCGGAGCGGCCGAAGGTGGTGCGCGAGTCTCGCATCCATCTCGCGGTGTACGCGCTCGTGACCGGTGCTTCACTCTACTGGCACACGATCCTGCCGCTGCTCTACATCGGGCTGCCGAGCCTCTACGGCGCGTGGCTGTACCTGTATTTCGGCCTCACGCAGCATGCGGGCATGCCCGAGAACGTGCTCGATCACCGGCGCAACTGCCGGACCGTGATGATGAATCCGGTGTTCCGCTTCCTGTACTGGAACATGAACTACCACGTCGAGCACCACATGTTCCCGATGGTGCCGTTCCACGCGCTGCCGAAGCTGCACGAGGCGGTGAAGGCCGACATGCCGCCGCCGTACCGCAGCACGCTGGCCGCGTATGCGGAGATCGTGCCGGCGCTGGTCCGGCAGACGCGCGACCCGACCGATTACGTCGTGCGGCCCGTGCCGGATGCCGCGCGCGCGTGACCGACATCGACGCTTCCAACCCAGGAGACATGCAACATGACGCAATGGATCGACACCGGCGCGCTCGACGACATCGATGACGAAGACGTCGCGCGCTTCGACCATGCCGGCCACACGTACGCGATCTACCGCATCGACGGCGAAGTCTATGCGAGCGACGGCCTGTGCACGCACGAGCAAGTACATCTCGCGGACGGGCTCGTGATCGACCACGTGATCGAATGCCCGAAGCACAACGGGCGCTTCGACGTGCGCGACGGCCGGCCGCTGTCCGCGCCCGCCTGCGAGAAGCTGCGCACGTACCGCGCGAAGATCGAAGACGGCCGCATCCTGATCGAGGTGTGACGCGATGACGAACGACCGGGTGATGGCGATCGTCGGTGCGGGCCACGCGGGTGGCCGCGCGGCGCAGGTGCTGCGCGAATCAGGCTGGGGCGGGCGGATCGTGCTGATCGGCGCGGAGGCGCACCTGCCGTACGAGCGGCCGCCGTTGTCGAAGGGCGTGCTGACCGGCGAACGCAGCGCGGCGCAGTGCCGGCTGCGCGATCCGGAAGCGTGGGCGGCCGATCGCATCGAGCCCGTCGTCGCGACGGTCGAGCGCATCGATCCGGGCGCACGCGAAGTGCGCCTGTCAGATGGCAGCGTGGTCGGCTACGACGCGCTGCTGCTCGCGACCGGCGGCCGCGCGCGTCGCTTGACGATTCCAGGTGCGAGGTTAGACGGCGTGTTTGCATTGCGCACGCTCGACGATGCGGCGGCGCTCGGCACGCGGCTCGTGCCCGATGCACGGGTCGTGCTGATCGGCGGCGGTTTCATCGGCCTCGAAGTCGCGGCGTCGGCGCGACTGCGCGGGTGCCGCGTGACGGTGCTCGATGCGGCGCCGCGCCTGCTCGGGCGTGCGGTGCCGGAAGCGATCGCGGCGCGCGTGCACGCGCTTCACGAACGGCAGGGCGTGGCCATTCGCGTGAAGCGGAAGCCGGTTGCAATCGAGCGAACGACGGGCGGCGCGCTGGCCGTCATGCTCGACGACGGCGACACGCTGATCGCCGACACGGTCGTCGCCGGCATCGGCATCGAGCCGGCCGACGAGCTGGCGCGTGAGGCGGGCCTCGCCGTCGAGCGCGGCATCGTCGTGAACGAGCGGCTCGAGACGTCGGCGCGCGGCATCTACGCAGCGGGCGACGTGGCGGTGTTCCCGAGTGCGTTGTCGGGCCGGCCCGTCCGGCAGGAGACGTGGCACGGCGCCGAGACCCAGGCACGCGTTGCCGCGCGCAACATGCTCGGCGCCGACGAGCCATATCGCGAGACACCGTGGTTCTGGTCGGATCAATACGACGCGCAGTTGCAGGTGGCCGGTGAGCCGGCGCTTGGCGAGCGATCGGTCGCGCGCGTGCTCGTCGACGACGCGGAAATCCATTTCCATTTCGACGCCGGAGCGCGGCTCGTCGCTGCAAGCGGTTTCGGCCGCGCGTCGGGGTTCGTCAAGGACATGCGGGTGGCGAGAATGCTGGTCGAGCGCGGGATCGACGTGAGCCCGTCGGCTGTCGCGGATACGGGGGTGAAGCTGAAGTCGCTGGTCTCGGCCGAGGATGACCGGTAGCGAAAACGAAGCGGCGAAGCGCGAGGGAAGGAGCGTAAAACGCGCGGCGAGGATCGCCGCGCGTTTCGGTCAAGCGACGATCAGATCGTCGTGTGCAGGTGCAGGTACAGGCCGGCCGCCGCGGCGCCGCCGAGCAGCGGACCGACGACGGGCACCCATGCATAGCGCCAGTCGCTGTCGCGCTTGCCGGGGATCGGCAGCAGCGCGTGCATGATGCGCGGCGACAGGTCGCGCGCGGGGCTCATCGCATAGCCGGTCGGGCCGCCGAGCGAGATGCCGATGCCGAGCACGAGCAGGCCGACGGGCAGTGCGTCGAGCGCGCCGAGGCCGACTTGCGGCGACGCGAGGTACAGCACGCCGAGGATCAGCACGAACGTGCAGATCGCTTCGGTCAGCACGTTGTGCGTGACGCTGCGGATCGCGGGCGCCGTGCAGAACACCGCGAGCTTCAGGTCCGCATCGGCTTCCTTCGCGAAGTGCTGGCGATAGGCGAGCCACACGAGCAGCGCGCCGGCCATCCCGCCGAGCATCTGCGCGAGGACGTAGCCGCCGACTTTCGACCACGCGAACTTGCCCGCGAGCGCGAGACTGATGGTGACGATCGGGTTCAGGTGCGCGCCGCTGAACGATGCGGTCACGTAGACGGCGACGAACACGGCCATCGCCCAGCCCATCACGATCACGATCAGGTCCGCGCCTTTGCCCTTGGTCTTTGCAAGCAGCACGTTGGCGACCGCGCCGTTGCCGAGCAGCACGAGGATCGCTGTGCCGATGAATTCCGCAATATAAGGTGACATGTTTGTCTCTCTTGAATCACGGCGGACTCGCGCAGAGCGCGGTCCGCCGGTGTTGTTGTATTTCGTCCGGATGCCTGACGGTTACTGCGCGTCGTCGGCCCATGCCTTCGCGGCACGCACCGCACGCTGCCAGCCCGACATGCAGCGTTCGACGTGCTCCTTCGGCATCGACGGCGAGAAGCGGCGATCGAGCTGCCACTGGTCGCGCACTTCGTCGAGGTTCTTCCAGTACCCGATCGCGAGGCCCGCGAGGTAGGCCGCGCCAAGCGCGGTCGTCTCGGTGATCTGCGGACGCACCGCGTCGACGCCGAGCAGGTCCGCCTGGAACTGCATCAGCAGGTCGTTCGCGCTCGCGCCGCCGTCCACGCGCAGCTCGCCGATGCTGATGCCCGAATCGGCTTCCATCGCGGCCAGCACGTCGAGCGACTGGTACGCGATCGAATCGAGCGCCGCACGTGCGAGGTGCGCGGAGGTCGTGCCGCGCGTGACGCCGAACACCGAGCCGCGCGCCCGCGCGTTCCAGTGCGGTGCGCCGAGGCCGGCGAACGCGGGCACCAGGTAGACGCCGTCGGTGTGCGGCACGCTCGCGGCGAGCGCTTCGATTTCAGCGGCCGACTTGATGATGCCGACGCCGTCGCGCAGCCACTGCACCACCGCGCCCGCGATGAAGATGCTGCCTTCGAGCGCGTACTGCACGTCGTCGCCGATCTGCCAGGCGATCGTCGTGACGAGGTTGTTCTTCGACTCGATCGGCTTGTCGCCGGTGTTCATCATCAGGAAGCAGCCGGTGCCGTAGGTGTTCTTCACCATGCCCGACGTCGTGCACATCTGGCCGAACAGCGCCGCGTGCTGATCGCCCGCGATGCCCGCGAGGGGGATCTTCGATGCGAACACGGTGGTCTTCGTGTGGCCGTAGATTTCCGACGATGCCTTCACTTCCGGCAGCATGCTGCGCGGGATGTCGAGCATGTCGAGCAGTTCGTTGTCCCACTCGCGCGTGTGGATGTTGAACAGCATCGTGCGCGACGCGTTCGTCACGTCGGTCACGTGCAGCTCGTGCTTCGTGAAGTTCCACACGAGCCAGCTGTCGACGGTGCCGAACGCGAGCTTGCCCTGCTTCGCCTTCTCGCGTGCGCCCGGCACGTTGTCGAGAATCCAGCGGATCTTGGTCCCGGAGAAGTACGAATCGATCGGCAGGCCGGTCTTCGCGCGCACCTTCGCCTCGAAGCCTTGTGCCTTCAGCGAATCGCAGAAGTCGGCCGTGCGGCGATCCTGCCAGACGATCGCGTTGTAGACGGGCTGGCCCGTCTCGCGATCCCAGACGATCGTGGTTTCGCGCTGGTTGGTGATGCCGATCGCGGCGATCGACGTGCCGTTCAGGCCCGTGCGCGTGACGGCTTCGGCGGCGACGCCGGCTTGCGTCGACCAGATTTCCTGCGGATCGTGCTCGACCCAGCCGGGTTGCGGGTAGATCTGCTCGAATTCCTTCTGGGCGATCGAAACGATATTGCCCTGGCGATCGAACAGCATCGCGCGGGAACTCGTGGTGCCCTGGTCAAGCGCGAGGATGTACTGATCCTGCATGTCTCTCATCTCCATCCGTGGATTTGGCTTAGTTGTGATGCGCGCCGCATGTGGGGCGGCGCGTCGGTGAGTCAACGTCGGTCAAGCAACTGCAACTGCATTCCGGTCAGGCGTGCGGCGCGTGCGCGGCGGCGAACCACGCGTCGACCGCGGCGGTCACCGCGTCGAGCGTGCCGGGCGCGACGTGCAGGCCGAGCTTCGAGCGGCGCCACAGCACGTCCTGCGCGCAGGTCGCCCATTCGGCGTCGCGCAGGTAGCGCAGTTCGGCGTCGTAGATGCCCGGTGCGATTTCGGTGCCGAGATCGGCGAGCGACTTCGCGCCGTCGATCACGCGTTCCGCGCGCGTGCCGTATGCACGGGCATAGCGGCGGGCGAGCGCGGCGGGCAGCCACGCATGGCGTTTGGCGAACGTATCGGCGAATGCGTCGAACTTCGCGTTCGCGATGTCGCCGCCCGGCAGCGCGACGCCGGCCGTCCAGGTCTTCGCGTCGCGGCCGAGTGCGCGGCACAGCATGTCGCCGGCTTCTTCCGCGAGCTTGCGGAACGTCGTGATCTTGCCGCCGAACACCGACAGCAGCGGGGCGCCCGCACCGTCGTCCAGCTCGAGGCGGTAGTCGCGCGTGACGGCCGATGCGTTCGCGGCGTTTTCGTCTTCCAGCAGCGGGCGCACGCCCGAGTAGGTCCAGTGCACGTCGGCCGGCGAGATCTTGCGCTTGAAGTAGCGGTTGATCGAATCGCACAGGTACTGCGTCTCGTCGCGATCGATCGCGACCTTCGCGGGATCGTTCGTGTATTCGACGTCGGTCGTGCCGATCAGCGTGAAATCGTGCTCGTACGGAATCGCGAAGATGATCCGCTTGTCCGGGTTCTGGAAGATGTACGCGTGGTCGTGATCGAACAGGCGGCGCGTGATGATGTGGCTGCCCTTCACGAGCCGCACGCTGTGGTGCGCACCGCGGCCGAGCGCGCCTTTCAGCACGTCGCCGACCCACGGGCCGGCCGCGTTCGCGATCGCGCGGGCATGCACGACGCGGATCGAGCCGTCGGCGTGCTGCAGTCGCGCTTCCCATTCGTCGCCGCGGCGTTCGGCGGACACCAGCTTCGTGCGCGTCAGGATCTGGGCGCCGCGCTCCTTCGCATCCATCGCGTTCAGCACGACGAGGCGCGCGTCGTCGACCCAGCCGTCCGAATAGACGAAGCCGCGCTTGATCGAATCGATCAGCGGCGCGCCGGCCGCATGGCGGCGCATGTCGATGCCGCGCGAGCCGGGCAGCAGCTCGCGTTTCGCGAGGTGATCGTAAAGGAACAGGCCGATGCGGATCAGCCAGGCCGGACGCAGGTTCGGCATGTGCGGCATCACGAAGCGCAGCGGCCACATGATGTGCGGCGCCGCGCGCAGCAGCGTCTCGCGCTCCTGCAGCGCCTTGCGCACGAGCCCGAACTCGTTGTACTCGAGGTAGCGCAGGCCGCCGTGAATCAGCTTCGTGCTGGACGACGACGTGTGCGACGCGAGATCGTCCTGCTCGCAGAGCATGACCGACAGGCCGCGGCCGGCCGCATCGCGCGCGATGCCCGCGCCGTTGATGCCGCCGCCGACGACGAGCAGATCGTAGCGATTCGGTTGGGTCACCTGCTGTCCTTATCGTCTGAGGGAAAGGGTTGAACAGAAAATGTTCGAATTCGAAATTTAACGAACGAAATCGAAAAAGTAAAGTTCGATAAAGCGGGGCCAGTAGCGCGCGGCGCGATCCCGGACGATACTGGCGAAATCGACCGTTTCACGAGGTGAATCATGCGTATTGGGATGTGGGCCGGCGTATGCGCCGTCCTTCTGGCGGGGTGCACTGCCGGGATGCCGCCGCTCGCCGGCAACTGGCGCACGCCGTCGTTCGTCGACCTGCAGACGTCATGCGGAGGCACGGCGCGGGACTGGGGCGCGGACGCGCAGCCGGTCTACGCGACGCTGTATGACGCGTACGTGGCGAAGCGATATCGCGGGCTGACCGATGCGAACTATTGTGCGTTCGTAAACGAACTTTCGACGCACTATGCGGCACCGGACGCGGCGGCGCGTGCCGGCTGGATCGCGTATTTCAACGGCGCGCGTGCACAGGCCATCAGCTGGCGGGCGGCGGTCGATCCGACGCTGCGCGGCGGCTGAAGCAGGCTGCGGCGGGGCGGTGGGCGGGAAGCGGGAATGGCCGCGCGGCCCGGCATCCGGGCGGCGCGGTCAGGTCAGGAACGGTGTGGTTTTACGAATAGCGGTACTTGATGGATCGCAGCGCGGCGTCGCCGGTTTCGGTCACGCAGTATTTGCGCCCCGAACCGAGTCCTTCCAGACGGACGAGCTGCTGTTCGAGCAGTGCGTCGATTTCGTCCCGATCCATGTGGGTTTGATCGGGAGCGTCCTTCACAAGCAATAGCGTGGCGAATTCATGCGGACTCAGCATCGTTCTCTCCATGGCGACCAGTCAGCCCGCGCGGCCGGCGCACGGGCCGACGCGCGATACCCATCGGGGTATGGCTTGGGGGGAAAGCTGTATTCGCCGGCCATGCCATTCGTCCGCGCCCTGGCACAGGCGGAACGGTCGAAATGGGCCGGGGAACTGGAGTCTAGTCGAGCGCGCGGGCAACGACAAATCGGGCCCCGTTAATTTTCCGTTTGACAGCCGGGCTACGCGCAAGCGGTTTGCTCGCGACGCCAACTTCTTGATTTCACTTGAAGTTTCGGGTGCGGTGCAGCATCGGAATCGTCACTCGGCGACGTACACCTGGGTGCCGGCGGCCGCCACGGTGTCGGCCATCTCGGGCGGCAGCGGCTTGTCGGTGAAGAGCGCGTGCACCTGGCTCAGGTGGCCCTGGCGCACCAGCGCGGGACGGCCGACCTTCGAATGGTCGGTCACGAGATAGACGGTGCGCGCATGCTGCATGATCGCCTCGGCCACGCGCACCTCGCGCGTGTCGAAGTCGCGCAGCGTGCCGTCGGCCTCGATCGCCGACGTGCCGATGATCGCGTAGTCGACCTTGAACTGGCGGATGAAGTCGATCGCGAGTTCGCCGACGATCCCCTTGTCCCACGGCCGCACGATGCCGCCCGTGATCAGCACCTCGCAGTCGGGGTAGCCGCTCATCATCGACGCGACGTTCAGGTTGTTCGTGATCACGTGCAGCCCGTGGTGGCGGTTCAGCGCGCGTGCGACTTCCTCGGTGGTCGTGCCGAGGTTGATGAACAGCGACGCCTGGTCGGGGATGTGCGACGCCGCGAGCGCCGCGATGCGCCGCTTCTCGTCGTGGAACATCCGCTGGCGCGCGGTGTACGACACGTTCTCCGAGCTGGTCGGCAGGCTCGCGCCGCCGTGGTAGCGGCGCAGCAGGTTCAGGTCCGCCAGCCAGTTCACGTCGCGGCGGATCGTCTGCGGCGTCACCCCGAAGTGCGCGGCGAGATCGTCGACGGTCACGAAGCCGTCGCGCTGCACCCATTCGAGCAATTCCTGCTGGCGCGCGTTGAGGGTGAGGCGGGGATCTCGGGTCATGGCTCGATGGTCGTGTCGTGAGACGGAGCGGGTATTGTAAGGGCGGCAACGGCGTTAGGCCGGCCCGGCCCGCAGGGTTGCCTGATATTCATGCGGAGATTGCATGGATTCATGTGACAAATGAATTTGTGCGATTGAGCCGATCGCGCTGCAATGGCGGATTGCCGCGCGCTCGCGAGGGCGCGGCCGGCGCGATCATTCAGCTTTCGACGAGGTGGAACCGATGACTGGCTTCAACTGGCACAACCCGTATCCGACGACCCGCATTCCGGTGTTCGCGCGCAACGTCGTGTCGACGTCGCACCCGCTCGCCGCGCAGGCGGGGCTGCGGATGCTGTGGAAGGGCGGCAACGCGGTCGACGCGGCGCTGGCCGCCGCGGCCGCGATCACGGTCGTCGAGCCCGTGTCGTGCGGGCTCGGCGGCGATGCGTTCGCGCTCGTGTGGGACGGCGAGCGGCTGTCCGGGCTGAACGCGTCGGGCGTCGCGCCGGCCGCATGGAACGTCGACTATTTCCGCCAGCGCCACGGCGAGGCGGGCAACGGCATCGCGAACAAGCCGACGCGCGGCTGGGACACCGTCACCGTGCCGGGCGTGATCGCGGGCTGGGAAGCGCTGCATGCGAAGTTCGGTTCGCTGCCGTTCGCGGACCTGCTCGAACCGGCGATCGAGATCGCGGAGCGCGGCTATGCGGTGCCGCCGATCGTCGCGCACAAGTGGGCGGCCGCGGTGCCGGAACTCAAGGGGTTGCCGGGTTTCGCGGACACCTTCATGCCGCATGGCCGCGCACCGCAGGTGGGCGAGCGCGTGTGCCTGCCGGGCCATGCGCAGACGTTGCGCACGCTGCAGAAGGAAGGTGCGCGCGCGTTCTACGAGGGGGCGCTCGCCGAGCGCATCGCCGCGTTCTCCCGCGAAGGCGGGGGCGCGCTGGCCGCAGCCGACCTGCAGGCTTACCGGCCCGAATGGGTCGAGCCGCTCGGCAAGCGCTTCGGCCGTCACACGATCCACGAGATTCCGCCGAACGGGCAGGGCATCGCCGCGCTGATCGCGCTCGGGATTGCCGAGCACGCGGGCGTGACCGAGTGGTCAATCGATTCGGTCGACTCGCAGCATCTGCAGATCGAGGCGATGAAGCTCGCGTTCGCCGATGTCTATCGCTACGTCGCCGATCCGCGCGCGATGGAAGTCACGCCCGAGCAGATGCTCGACGACGCGTATCTCGCCGAGCGCGCGAAACTGATCGACCCCGCGCGCGCGACGCACTTCGCCGCCGGCCGGCCGCATTCGGGCGGCACGATCTACCTGTCGGCGGCCGACGAGCGCGGGATGATGGTGAGCTTCATTCAGTCGAACTACATGGGCTTCGGCTCGGGGCTCGTCGTGCCCGGCACCGGCATCGCGCTGCAGAATCGCGGGCACGGCTTCTCGATGGATCCGGCTTCGCCGAACGTCGTCGCGGGCGGCAAGCGGCCGTTCCACACGATCATCCCGGCGTTCGTCACCGAGGAGGTCGAAGGCCGGACCGAGGCCGTGATGAGCTTCGGCGTGATGGGCGGCGACATGCAGCCGCAAGGGCACCTGCAGACCGTCGTGCGGATGCTCGGCTACGGGCAGCAACCGCAGGCGGCCTGTGATGCGCCGCGCTGGAAGGTCAACCGCGACTTCACGCTCGACGTCGAGGCAACGATGCATCGCGCGACCGTCGATGGGCTGGCCGCACGCGGCCATACGATCAAGTCGATCGACGATCCTTACATGGATTTCGGTTCGGGGCAGTTCATCTGGCGTCTCGATCGCGACGATCGCGAGCGTGGCTACGTGGCCGCGAGCGACAGCCGGCGCGACGGTCTGGCGGCCGGTTTCTGACGGATTCCCGGCGGCTTTCGCCGGCATGTCGTGTGCTTCGCGGGCGGCCGAATGGCCGCCCGTTTCGTTTGCGGCAAGCCGTATCACCGCGCGGGCGCAAGCGGTTTGAAGGACTCGTCTAACGAACGGCAACAGACGCCGTGGAACTGCGCTTGTCGGGTATGGTCAGTGCTTTGAAGCATGAACATCAAAGTCCGGCTAAGATGCCAGCATGGTTCGGCCGGACCAATCCACTATAAACGCAAGTAAAACGCCGCCTGCGGGATGGCCGGCGCCTGTGCCGAAGGCATGGGCCGGCCCCCGCGCGACGACTGGGAGCGCACCACCATGGACACCAAAACGACGCATGTGATGCCGTGGCGAATCGAGGACATCGACCTGAACCGGATCGATCGTCAACGTGCCGCCGCGAACGAGGATCTGTTGCTGCTGCTGTGCGCGTCGTCGTTCATCGAAAGCGGCTCGGATCTCTACACGAGCAACCTGAGCCAGTTCTTCAACGACGATCCGGAAGTCTCCGCATGGCTCAACAATGCATGGGAGCACGAAGAATTGCAGCACGGGCGCGCGCTGAAGGCGTACATCGCGCACGTGTGGCCGGAGTTCGACTGGGATACCGCGTTCGCGAACTTCTTCGCCGAGTATTCGCAGACCTGCAAGGTCGAGGCGTTCGAGAAGACCCGCGCGCTCGAGATGGTCGCGCGCTGCGTCGTCGAGACGGGCACGGCCACGCTCTATCGCGCGATCAACGAGTGCTCGGACGAGCCCGTGCTGAAGGAAATCACCGACAACATCCGCACCGACGAAGTGCGCCACTACAAGCACTTCTTCAAGTTCTTCAAGAAGTACAACCAGGTCGAAGGCAATGGCCGCCTTGCGGTGCTCGGCGCGCTGGCGCGCCGCGTGATGGAAATCAAGAACGAGGATTCGGAGATCGCGCTGCGCCACGTGTTCGCGGTGCGCTATCCGGA
This sequence comes from Burkholderia sp. Tr-20390, assembly GCF_017104595.1. NCBI lineage: Bacteria > Pseudomonadati > Pseudomonadota > Betaproteobacteria > Burkholderiales > Burkholderiaceae > Burkholderia > Burkholderia sp. Tr-20390. Next base: position 12,026 of record NZ_JAAGPC010000037.1, read on the forward strand.
TCGTGTCGGCGACAGCCAGTACAACCGCGAACGCGCCGCGCGCATCAGCACGCTCGTGCGGCGCAACCTGTCGGCCGACATGTGCGTGAAGATGCTGCTCAAGCCGCTCGACCTGCCCGCGAAGATCCAGCCGGGCGTCCACTATCCGCTCACGAAGATCACGCGGCACGTGTTCCTGCGCTGAGCGCCCCGGCGCGGCCCGACGCGCGTATGCTGCGGCTCTTCATCCGCTTATCCACCGGGGCCACGCCATCATGACCGATACCCATCGCCACGCGCTCGAACAATGGACGTTCGATGCGTGGCCGCCGGCCGTCGTCTCGTTGTTCGACGGTACCGCGCTCGAGCGTCATGCCGATTTCGCCGCGTCGCTGATCGTTGCGACCGACGATGGCCAGTTGCGCACGACGCTGCTCGGCGTCGGCGAAATCTATGCACACGATGCGCGCACGCTGCTGCTGGCGCTCTGGCCGCAATCGCGTGCGGCGCGCGCGATCGTGCAACGGCGGTCGGCCGCGTTGACGCTGGTCGCGGACGGCGCGTTCTTTCAGGCGCAATTGAGGATGGCACCGCTCGAAGGAGATTTCGGCGGACTGGCCGGATTCGCTGCGACGATCGCGCACGGCGATGCGCAGCGGGTCGGCTATGCGCGTCTCGCGACAGGTGTCACGTTCACGCTGGAAGGGGAGCGCACCGAGGTGCTCGCGCGCTGGCAACGCCAGGTCGAGCACCTGCGGCGCGCAGCCGCACGGCTTCAGTGACCGCGCTGGCCGCTGCGCGACGAGCGGTTGCGGTTCGCGTGCGCGGCATTGCCGTTCGCCGGGCGCGCGCTGTTGCCGCCACCGGCCGGACGCCCGCCGTTGCCGCCGGCGCCGCCTTGCCCTTGCGTGCGCGGCTTCGCGGCCTTCTGCTGGGTAGCCTTCGGTTGCGCATTGCCGTCGCGTTTCGCGGCCGGCTGGCCTGAGCCGCCTGCGCGCGGCTGGCGATTGCCACCGCCGCCGCCACCGCCGCGCGGCTGTTGCTGCCCGCGGCGCTGCTGGATCGGCTCCGGCTTCGCGTTCGGATCGGGTTCGAAGCCCGCGATCACTTCCTGCGGAATCTCGCGCTTGATCAGCCGCTCGATGTCGCGCAGCAGCTGCTTCTCGTCGACGCACACGAGCGACACGGCTTCGCCGGTCGCACCCGCGCGGCCCGTGCGGCCGATCCGGTGCACGTAGTCTTCCGGCACGTTCGGCAGGTCGAAGTTGACGACGTGCGGCAGCTGGTCGATGTCGATCCCGCGCGCGGCGATATCGGTCGCGACGAGCACCTGCAGCGTGCTGTTCTTGAACTCCGCCAGCGCGCGCGTGCGGGCCGACTGGCTCTTGTTGCCGTGGATCGCCATCGCGCTGATGCCGTCCTTCGTCAGTTGCTCGGCGAGCCGGTTCGCGCCGTGCTTCGTGCGCGTGAACACGAGCACCTGGAACCAGTTGTGTTCGCGGATCAGGTGCGTGAGCAGTTCGCGCTTGCGGTCGCGGTCGACCGGGTGGATCTTCTGCGCGACGCTTTCGGCGGTCGTGTTGCGGCGTGCGACCTCGATCAGCGCGGGCGAGTCGAGCAGGCTGTCGGCGAGCGCCTTGATCTCGTCGGAGAAGGTGGCCGAGAACAGCAGGTTCTGGCGCTGCGGCGGCAGCTTCGCGAGCACGCGCTTGATGTCGTGAATGAAGCCCATGTCGAGCATCCGGTCGGCTTCGTCGAGCACGAGGATGTCGAGGTCCGACAGGTCGATCGTCTTCTGCTGCATGTGATCGAGCAGGCGGCCCGGCGTCGCGACGACGATGTCGACGCCGCGCTTGAGCGCATCGATCTGCGGATTGATGCTGACGCCGCCGAACATCACGGTCGAACGCAGCTTCAGGTACTTGCTGTACGCACGGACGCTTTCCTCGACCTGGGCGGCGAGTTCGCGCGTCGGCGTGAGGATCAGCGCGCGCACCGCGCGCTTCGCGCCGCGATGTTCCGCGTAGAACGTATGCAGGCGTTGCAGGATCGGCAGCGTGAAGCCGGCGGTCTTGCCGGTGCCCGTCTGCGCGCCGGCGAGCAGGTCGCCGCCGCCGAGGACGGCCGGGATCGCCTGTTGCTGGATCGGAGTCGGCGACGTGTAGCCGAGCTCGTTGACCGCCTTGACCAGCGGTTCGGCCAAGCCGAGAGATTCGAAAGACATAGATACCACTCTTCAGTTTTATGATCGGCGACGTCGCGCGCGGCCCGCGCGGGAGGTGACATCGCAAAATGCAAAATGCAAAAGGGCGCGGCCGCGGTTTCCCGCAGCCGCGCCCCGTGTGTGTCAGCCGCTTCTTAGTCGAGCGGCGCGGAACGCAGGTCGCTCACCTGTTGCGGCGAGATCGGCGTACCGTTGTTGCCCCACGATACCCGGATATACGTGACGACCGCCGCAACTTCCTGGTTCGACAGCGACTGGGCGAACGGCGGCATCCCGTACGGACGCGGATTCTTGAACGTGCTCGGCGGATAGCCACCGTTCAGCACCATGCGGATCGGGTTGACGGCCGATTCCATCATGATCGAGTGGTTGCCCGCGAGCGGCGGATACGCCGGCGGCTTGCCCGCGCCGTTTTCGGCGTGGCAGGTCGCGCAGTTGTCCGCGTAGATCTTCTTGCCCTGGTCGAACAGCGCGTTGCCGAACTGCTTCGACGGCTCGTACTGCATGTTCTTCGGCGCTTCAGCCTTCTGCGGGATCGACTTCAGGTACGTCGACATTGCGCGCGTATCTTCGTCGGTCATGTACTGCAGGCTGTTGTGGACCACGTCCGCCATCGGGCCGAACACCGCGCCCTTCTGCGACACGCCGGCCTGCAGCAGGTCGGACAGCTCCTGCACGTGCCAGTCGCCGAGGCCGAGTTCCTTGTCGTTCGTCAGCGACGGCGCATACCAGTTCTGCAGCGGGATCAGGCCGCCGGCGAATGCCGAGCCCGTCACCGGGCCGCCCATCATGTTGATCGACGTGTGGCACATCGAGCAGTGGCCGAGGCCTTCGACGAGGTACGCGCCGCGGTTCCATTCGACCGACTTGGTCGGATCCGGCTTGTATTCGCCTTCCTTGAAGAACAGCGTGCGCCAGCCGATCAGCAGGTTGCGGTTGTTGAACGGGAACTTCAGTTCATGCGGACGGCTGGGCACCGACACCGGCGCGACCGAACGCAGGTACGCGTAGATCGCGTCCGAATCCGCACGCGTGACCTTCGTGTAGCTCGCGAACGGGAAGCCCGGGTAGAGCAGGCTGCCGTCCTTCGAACGACCGGTGTGCATCGCGCGGTAGAAGTCATCCGACGTCCACTTGCCGATGCCATCCTTGTCGTCCGGCGTGATGTTCGGCGTGTACATCGTGCCGAACGGCGTCGCCATCGGCAGGCCGCCCGCGAACGACTTGCCGCCGCGCACGGTGTGGCACGCGATACAGTCGCCGACGCGCGCGAGGTATTCGCCCTTCTTGATCAGCGCGGCCTGGTCGGCCGGCGTGGCCGCGACGGCGGAAGCGCCGTGCAGCGTGTCGTTGCCCGGCCACAGGACCGGCACGAGAGCGGCAGCCGCGACGATCGCGACGGCCGAGAGTGCAAACAGGGACTTGCGTTTCATTGTGTCTGTCTCCCTTGCCTTATTGCGGTTCGCTGCCGCAGGCGAGCGGAGTCTTCATCGAACGCGCCGGAGCCGGCACGGGGTTGGCGGGCGCCGGTTGCGCGGCAAGCCATGCGGTCACGGCCGTCACGTCTTCGTCGGAAAGCTTCGACGCGACTTCATGCATGCAGTCAGGTGCCTTCGCGTGACGGTTGCCCGAACGCCATGCACCGATCTGCGCGCTCAGGTAGTCGGCGTGCAGGCCGACCAGGCCCGGGATCGCCGGCTGCATGCCGGTCAGCGTCGCGCCGTGGCAGGCCACGCAGGCCGGCAGCTTGCGGGACGGGTCGCCTTGCGTGACGAGCTGCTTGCCGCGCGCGAGCGTCGCGGCCGGCAGCGTCGGCTTCGCCGGCGCCGGGTACGGCGGGCGTTCGGCCGAGAAATGCTCGGCCATTTCACGCAGGTAGTCGTCGTTCAGGTACGTCAGCAGGTAGTTCATCGGCGGGTACTTGCGCCGGCCGTCACGGAAGTTGACGAGCTGGTTGTACAGGTACTCGGCCGGCTTGCCGGCAAGACGCGGGAAGTAGTCGTTGTCCGTGCCCTGGCCGTGGACGCCATGGCAGGCCGTACAGCCGCGCACACGCTCGGCCATGGTATCGGGTGCCTTGAGCGGCGCCTGCTGGGCGTGCGCTTGCTCCGTGGGCTTGGTCTGCGCTTGGGCAGCGCTCATAAGGCCCGCGCTGCCGAACATCAGTACGGCGAGCAGCGGACGGAAGAGGCGTCTTGAAGACACACGAGACTCCATGTTTATTCGACGGGGACCTGTTGTCCGGGCTACGATCGGCTCGGCGCATGACGGCAGGGCAGCCGGGCTGCTGCGACGCGGCATTCTATCATCGATGGGTAATGACGGCTATTTGGCAAAAGGACATCGGTTCCTGTCCGTTTGCGACTTGCGACAATTTGACGCGCATTGCGACGTGGCGGTGTGAACCGGCGTGCGTTTTCACCATCGAAGACCGTACACTCGCGGGTCGCGCGGCGCCGCCTCCGCCGCAGGTCCAGTCATTTCTCCCGTTTCCGGATTCATCGATGACGTTTTCTACCGTGCCGTTGCCTTCCTCACGCTGTCCATCCCGTTGCTGCCACCTCGCCGGCCTGCCGCTGTCGGGAGGGTGTACGCGATGAAGTTCGACAGCTTGTGGATCGGTCAGGTCGCGCTCGCGGCGCTGATGGACGCGGCGTTCGCGATGGCGGTCGGCTCGGCGCTGCTCAAGGCATGGCTTGGCAAGGACGGTGCGCGTCCGGTCGTCGCGCCGTCGCATTCCGCGTGGCTGCGCGCGCAACATTCGCTGGTCGCGGCGACGCTGGCGCTGGTGCTCGCGGAGCTCGGCTGGCTCGTCTACGAGGCCGCGACGATGAGCGGGGCGGGGCTCGGCGGCGCGTTCGCCGCGATTCCCGTGATGCTGATGCAGACGCATACGGGCTTCGCGTGGAGCGTCGCGTTCGCCGGCGCCGTGGTGCTCGCGATCGTCGCGCTGGCGAAGCCGGAGGGCCCGGCCGCGCACGCGGTGCTGTGGCTCGCGGTGATCGTGGTCGCGGCCGGCAAGGCGTCGCTCGGCCATGCGGCCGATACGGGTGCGCTGTCCGCGGCGGTCGGCGTGCAGACGCTGCACCTGCTCGCGACGGCCGTGTGGGGTGGCCTCGTGCTCGCGGGCGGGCTCGCGGTGCTGCCGGCGCTCGGGTCGTCGGTCGCGCGCGGCGCGCTGATCCGCATCGGCCAGCATCTGTCGCGCACGTCGATCATCGCGGTCGTCTTCGTACTCGGCACCGGCGCGCTCAATGCGATCCGCGGCCTTGGCGGTTCGCTCGCGCCGCTCGACGGCAGCACGTGGGGGCGCGTGTTGCTGCTGAAGCTGCTGCTCGTCGCGCTCGCGCTCGTGCTCGGCGGCCTGAACCGCTTCGCGGCGCTGCCGCGCCTGCGCCGCACCGCGTCGACCGAGGATGCACACACGTTCCGCAACATCCTGCATCTCGAGGCGCTGACGATGATCGGCGTCTTCGTCGCAGCCGCCGTGCTGTCGTTCAGCGTGCCGGGGTTCGCGGCGATCGGCTGACGGCAGGGCGCGCGCGGCGCGGCGCAAGGCCGCCGTCGCGCACCCGCACGTGCCGGGCACCGCACTGCGCATGCAAAAACGGCTGCCCGTCGGGCAGCCGTTCTCGAATCGATACTTGCCGCGCGGGTCGAAGCCGCACGCCGCGCATCGCGCTCACCACTCGGCGACGCTGCCGTCCTCGTGACGCCACACCGGGTTGCGCCAGCGGTGCCCCGTCTTCGCCATCTCGCGCACCTTCTCCTCGTTCACGTCGATGCCGAGCCCCGGGCCCTGCGGGATCGCGACGAAGCCGTCCTCGTAGCGGAACACCTCGGGGTTGCGCAGGTAGTCGAGCAGGTCGTTGCCCTGGTTGTAGTGGATGCCGAGGCTCTGCTCCTGGATGAATGCGTTGTAGCTGACCGCGTCGAGCTGCAGGCACGCGGCGAGCGCAATGGGCCCAAGCGGGCAGTGCAGCGCGAGCGCGACGTCGTAGCTCTCCGCGAGCGTCGCGATCTTGCGGCACTCGGTGATGCCGCCCGCGTGCGATGCGTCGGGCTGGATGATGTCGACGTAGCCGCCCGCGAGGATGTGCTTGAAATCCCAGCGCGAGTAGAGCCGCTCGCCGAGCGCGATCGGTGTGTTGGTCTGGTTGACGATGTCGCGCAGCGCCTCGGCGTTCTCCGACAGCACCGGCTCCTCGATGAACATCAGCTTGTACGGATCGAGCTCCTTCGCGAGCACCTTCGCCATCGGCTTGTGCACGCGGCCGTGGAAGTCGACGCCGATCCCGACGTGCGGGCCGACCGCGTCGCGCACCGCCGCGACGTTCGCGATCACCTGCTCGACCTTGTCGTAGGTGTCGACGATCTGCAGCTCCTCGGAGCCATTCATCTTCACGGCCTTGAAGCCGCGCTCGACCACCGCGCGCGCATTGTTCGCGACGTCGCTCGGCCGGTCGCCGCCGATCCACGAATACACCTTGATGCGATCGCGCACCTGGCCGCCGAGCAGCGCGTGCACGGGCACGCCGTGATGCTTGCCCTTGATGTCCCACAGCGCCTGGTCGACGCCCGCGATCGCGCTCATCGTGATCGGGCCGCCGCGGTAGAAGCCCGCACGGTACATCACCTGCCAGTGATCCTCGATCAGCAGCGGATCGCGGCCGACGAGGTAGTCGGCCAGCTCCTGCACGGCAGCCTCGACGGTGTGCGCGCGGCCTTCGACGATCGGCTCGCCCCAGCCGACGATGCCCTCGTCGGTTTCGATCTTGAGGAACAGCCAGCGCGGCGGGACGACGAAGGTTTCGAGGCGGGTGATTTTCACGGTGCGAGTCTCCAGGGTTGACCGGCGCGGGCAGTCGGGCGCGGCGCACGGTCGCGTGCTTTCGCGGTTATCCTAGCGCAGCCCGATAAAAAATAGTATTAATAGCACTATTGTGCAGATAGTGGGCAGCCGGCACGCCCGGGTACTCGCATAACGGAGAACGATCATTCGACGCGACCTGCATGGACAAACGGCCTTCCGGCTCGCCACGGCGATCCTGCGCGGCGACTACCCGCCCGAGTCGCTGCTGCCGAGGGAACCCGACCTGATGGTGATGTACGGCGTGAGCCGCACGGTGATGCGCGAGGCGCTGCGTACCCTCACGTCGAAGGGGCTCGTCGAGTCGCGGCCGAAGATCGGCACGCGCGTGCGGCCGCGCGGCGTCTGGAACCTGCTCGACGCCGACCTGCTCGACTGGTACGCGCGTGTCGCGCCGCCGATCGCGTTCGCGCTGAAGCTGCAGGAGATGCGCGAGATGGTCGAGCCGTACGCGGCCGCGCTTGCCGCGCGCATGCATACGCCGGAGACGTTCGACGCGATCGACGGCGCGGCGCGCGCGATGGCCGTCGCGCGCAACGTCGACGAATGGGTGCGCGCCGACCTGCGCTTTCACCTGAGCGTGCTCGAGGCCGGCGGCAACGAACTGCTGGTGCCGCTCGGCACGCTGATCGATCGCACGCTCGAGGCGCAACTGCAGCTGAATGCGCGCCGCGCGGACGTATACAACGCGTCGCTCGCCGAGCACATGGCCGTCAGCGACGCGATCCGCGTGCGCGACGAGGACGGTGCGCGCCGCGCGATGGCCGCGCTGCTCGCGGTGACGCGCGCACGGATCGAGATGTCGTGACGGGAGGGCGGGGCAGTGCGGCGCCGTCAGGCGTTCGCGCAGCCGCCCGGCTTGTGGATGCGTTCGGTGGACGCCGGGTACTTCGCGAGCAGGCTCGCCGGCCGCCGCGGGCGCGCGACCAGGTCGCCGCCGCAGTTCGGGCAGCGGCCCTTCAGCACGTCGTCGGCGCAGGTCGCGCAGAACGTGCATTCGAACGTACAGATGCGTGCATCGGCCGAATCGGGCGGCAGGTCCTTGTCGCAGCATTCGCAGCCGGGGCGCAGTTCGAGCATGACGGTTTTCCTTGGTTTGGACAGGGTCGGGACGGGCGCCGCACGGACATTGCGTGCGGCGCATGTGCGCGCTACTGTACCCGCTTGGATCGGCCCGGCCAACGGTGTTCCGCCGGGGCGCCGTCGATGCGCACGGGCCGCACCGGGAGACGACCATGCTTTATCGCGGAAGCTGTCACTGCGGTGACGTGAAGTTCGAGGCGGAAGGCGACCTGCAGGGCGTGATGGCGTGCAACTGCTCGATCTGCCGGCGCAAGGGCGCGCTGATGTGGTTCGTGCCGCGTGACCACATGACGCTCCTCACGCCCGACGACCATCTCGCCACCTACACGTTCAACAAGCACGTGATCCAGCACCGCTTCTGCAAGCGCTGCGGGATTCACACGTTCGGCGAGGGCGTCCACCCGAACGGCACCGCGATGGCTGCGATCAACGTGCGCTGTCTCGACGATGTCGATATCGACGCGCTGCCGGTCACGCACTACGACGGCCGCTCGCATTGAGCGGCGCGCCGGCGCATGAACGGACGCACGGCCGTCAGGACGGTTGCGCGGTCGCGGCGCCCGGCGCGGGCGTTTCCGCCTGCGGGGCGGGGCCCGCGGTGCGTGCGCCGGCCGGGCGTTCGATCAGCGGCGCGAGCGCCGGCGCCATCGACTTCAGCAACTGCACGGCCATCGCGCTCGTGAAGTCGTAGCGTGCCGCATACGGCTCGTGCGCCGTTGCGGTCAGGACCCCGAAGAACCGGTCGCCGAGCACGAACACGAAGGTGCCGCTGCGGTTCACCTTGCGCGACTCGATCAGCCGCGCGCCGCGCGCATAGACGTTGAAGCGCTGGTCGCCCGTCCCCGTCTTGCCGTACACGTCGAGCGTCTTGCCGTCGGGCAGCGTGAAGCCGCCCGCGAGGCGGCGCGCGGTGCCGTTGAGCACGACGTCGCGCAGCAGCGTGTGCGCCACGTTGACGATCTCCGGCGACAGCATCGGCTGCGGCTGGGCGGCCGCGCGCACGAAGCGCGTTTCGTACGGCGTGCCCTTCGCGAAGTCGAGCCGCGTGATCGTCTCGGTCGGCGCCTTCTGGCCGCCGTTCGCGATCAGGCCGATCAGTTTCGCGAGTGCGTCGGGCTGGTCGCCCGATGCGCCGATCGCGGCCGCGTACGACGGCGTGACTTCCGCGAACGGGTAGCCGAGCGCGCGCCACGACTTCGTGATTTCAGCGTACGCGCGCAGCTCGACCATGCGGCGGATGCGGCGGTCCTGGGTCGCGTGGTAGCGCGTCTTGTACAGCCACGAGTACGTGTAGAAACGCGCGTCGCGGCTCTCGCGCTGGACATCGGCGAGCGACGCTGCCGGGTGCGCGCGCAGGTAGTTGAGCGTCCAGAGCGCGAGCGGATGCACGCTCGCGATATAGCCGCGATCGTTGAGGTTGAAGCGGTCGATCGCGTACTTCGCGTAGAGCCTGGCGAGATCGTCGTCGGACAGCGTCGCGGCCGGCGTGCCCTTCAGTTGCACGCGCATCTGCGCATCGAACCACGCGAGCGATTCGTTCGGTGCGACGCTGCGCAGCACCGTCGCGATCTTCGGCGGCGATTTGCGCACGTCCTTCAGCATCAGCGCGAGCGCGTCGTCGGGCGCCTTGCCCGCATAGCGCGTGTAGTAGCGCTTCACGTAGACCTGGCTTTCGCCGTCGACGAACTGCTGCAGGTAATGCCGGCGCTGCTCCGGATCGCCGAGCCACGATGATGACGGGCCGGCCGCCTGCAGCGTCTCGTAGTGGACGATGTCGCGCATCAGCCGCACGAACACGAGGTTGACTGAATGCTCGAACGCCTTGTGCAGCGTCAGGATGCGGCCGTTGTCCGACTTCTCGAAGTTCGAGAACACCTGCGCGCCGCCGCCCGTGTAGAACACGTCCGGGCTCGCCGAATACTTGCGTTCGACGGCCGCGTCGAGCATCGCCTGCAGCGAGCGGTCGCGCGTATGCGACAGGTAGTCGAGCGCCCAGCGCGACAGCCCGTCGATCGGGTCGGGCTTCACGCGCGCCAGCTCCGCGTTCGACAGGTTCGCGTAGCGCGCATGCAGGTCGGACACGATCTGCAGGTACGTGATCAGCGTGCGCAGCTTCGCGGTCGAGCCGAGGTTGATGCGGCCGCCGCGATTCACGTCGAACGGCTCGTTCACGCTGTCGGTCTGCACGCGCAGCAGGTTCGCGCCGTTACGGTGTTCATACAGCGTGAAGCTGTACGTGAGGTGCGACGGGTCGTCCTTCGGCGCGAGCATCTCGAAACCGTACAGGCCGGCCTTCTGCGCCCCGTCGCGCGTCGACGCCTGCGCGAGCCGTTCGGCGACCGCCTGCTGCACGCCGTTGTCGAGCGTGCTGGTTGCCTGCAGGTCGAACTGGTCGAGCTGGTACAGGTCGCTGATGCCGAGCGCCGACAGCAGCGACGCGCGCGCGGACGTCACGGCCTTGCGCGACACGAACGACTGCACGTGCGCGGCGGCCGGCGGCGCGCTGCGTTCGATCTGCGCGGCAAGCGCGGCGTCGCGCAGCGCGGGCGAGATCACGCCGCCGTTCGACAGCAGCCGCAGGTAGCTGTCGGTCAGCTTCTGCAGCGCCGGGTAGCCGCGGTTGAGAAAGTACGACGGCGCGCGCTGCGCGATGATCAGCGACAGCACCTCGCGGAACGTCTTGCCTTGCTCGTCGACGTTGTCGCCGGTCGTCGGCGCGGACAGGATCCGGTTCACGTCGTTGAAGTCGCGGCCGTACCACGCGGCGAGACCGTCGCCGATGCCGGTGATTTCGCCGATATGCGGCCGTGCGGCGAGCGGCACCGAGTTCAGGTAGCGCACGACGATGGTGCGGCGTGCGAGCATCGTCTGCGGGCCGTTCAGGTACGCGCGCACCGACGCGGACGCGATCTGCCGCAACTTCTCGGGCGGCGTCGCGGTGCGGCCCTCGGGCGAATGGCGGAACTTCTCGATCTGCGTCGCGAGCGTGCTGCCGCCCGGGCGCGCCTGATGGCGGTTGACGACGTGCAGCGCCTGGTCGGCGACCGCGCGGCCGAAGCGCCCCCAGTCGATCGCCGGGTTGCGGTTCGGTTCGTTCGCATCGAGCAGGTAGCGATCCTCGATGAACAGCAGCGAGTCGGCCACCACGCGCGGCACCAGATCGAAGTCGGCGTAGACGCGCTGCGGGAACACGGTCGCGAACAGCGGCGCGCCGGTCGAGTCGAACAGCATCAGGCCCGCCTGGTCCTTTTCTTCAAACGGGAGGAACAATCCGCGCTCGCCGAGCGACAGCATTCGCTGCGAATCGCGCGCCTGCTTGCTGACGACGAAGCCGCGCGAGAGCAGCCGCTCCTGGAACGCCGGAATCATCGCGTAGCCGAGGCGCTGGTCGTAGGGGCCGTTCGCGGGGAAGCGGATGTGATCGCTCGGGCCCGTCTCGACCGTGTAGCCGACATCGCGGGTGAGCTCGGACAGGTAGTGCGCCTGCAACCGGGACGTTTCGATCTCGCTCTGCACGAGTCGCGCAATGATCGCCACGGCGATCAGCAGCGCGGCCAGCAAAGACCACTTGACCCACGTCCAGACCGATGCGGGACCGGTCACGCGCGGCAGGATACGATTCAGCGGCCGATTCATGGCGGCGTCTCCCTGAAGGCGCGGGCTCCGGCCGCACCCCATTAAGGATTAGTGTAGTCCTCCGCAGCGGGCTGCCAAGGACGTTCACTACCGAGATGCGTCGACGCAACGCGCATGCCTGCGACGCGCTGTAACCCGCGTTGCGTTGCGATGGTGCATGCCGTCGCATGCGTAACGTTTGCGCGTTTCGTGCCGCGGGTGTCCGTGTGCTGGGGTGAGTCGGCGGGCAGGCCCGGACGGCGGGGCACGCGGGGGCAATGCACCGGTTTCGGGCGGTGCGGCGGCGCGACAATTGGGATCGGAACCCGACCGTAAAAATGTGTCCGGCGCCCGACGATGCTGCGGGTTTCCGTGATGGTCGCGCGTGTCGGTCACGGGTACGATCATTGGCTATGCGGCGCATTTCCGCTTTTGCCGGGAGTCCCATGCCGATCCACCCCGTCGCGCTCGTTTGCACGGCCATCCTCGGGCTGCTGCTGTTCGGGCTCGGGCTCGTCGTGTCCGTCACGCGCTTCCGGTGCACCACCGGTTCCGGGTGTGCGGCCGATCCCGCGAACGGGTTGCACAAGATCGTGCGCGCGCACGGCAACACGGCCGAATACGCGCCGTTTCTCGCGGTGCTGTTTCTCTACTTCGGTACACACGATCCATCGCGCGCGATCCTGACGCTGATCGTCGCGGCGACCGCGTGCCGCTGCCTGCTCGTGATCGGCCTGCTTGCCTGGCCGACGATGGCCGACCCGAATCCCGCGCGTTTCGTCGGCGCGCTCGGCACGTATCTGTGCGGTGCCGCGCTGTGTCTCGCGCTGTTCGTCTGAATGGCGGCGCCGGCAGCATACGACACGGACCCTGATCCGGGAGGCGGCTGCGGCGCGCGGTGATATGCTCGCGGGACGCCCGCGATCGACGGGCAGATTCCGACTGCCTGCGCGCTGCCGCGTTGCACGGCATTTCCGAGGGAAGAACCGACAACATGAGCCGCAAATTCATTCTGAAGGGCGACACGACCGACCACGGCGGCGTCGTGCTCGAAGGGATCGCCAATTCGTCGTTCGACGGACGCGAACTCGCCTATCTCGGCGCGGCGGTATTCTGCGCCGCCTGCAAGTCGCCGGGCGTGATCGTGTCCGACGGCGGCGAGCGGACGATGACCGTGATGGGCAAGGTCGTCGCGCTCGAACACGACCTGTGCCAGTGCCTGTGCACGCCGCAGCCGAAGCTGATCGCGTCGCAGGCCACCGGGACGATCACCGGGTGAAACCCGCCGCGCGGAGGCGGTTGCCATCCGCGCGGCATCGACTCCCGGCCGCGGGCCGTCAGACGCTGCCTTCGGTTTCGATCACGAGGATGCGTGCTTCACCGAGCGGATGCGCGACGTGCTCGGTGCCGGCCGATGCGTGGAACACGTCACCCGTTTCGAGCACCGTCGCGTGCTCGACGCCTGCTTCTCGATAGCGCATCTCGACGCGACCGTCGAGCACCGCGAACACTTCCTCGCCGTCGTTGACGTGCCACCGATACGGCTGGTCGGTCCAGTGCAGGCGGACCGTAATGCCGTTCAGGTTCGCGATGTCGAGCGCGCCCCATGCGCGGTCTGCCGTGAACGCGGCGCTGCGGATGATGTTCATCGATGGGTTCTCCGGCGCGAATGCGCGTCGTTTTCGTCTTCCAGTCTTCGAGCGTTCAAGTCGATTGTCCGGCGTCGGCATTCAGCGCGACCTCGCGCGCAGCGCCTGTTCGATCGTCGCCTTGCGCGTCGCGAAACCCGCCGCCGACCGTTCGGTGACGCGCTTCACGACCGCTGCCGGTGCGGTGTCGGGCGAACCGGCGTCGAACGGCGGTGCCGGCGCGTATTCGAGTTGCAGCTGGATCGCCTGCGCTTCTTCCTCGCCGGCCAGCTCCGCGGCGATCGTCAAGGCGAAGTCGATGCCGGCCGTGACGCCGCCGCCCGTGATCAGGTTGCCGTCGCGCACCACGCGCTCGCGCACCGGCACCGCGCCGAGCGGTTCGAGCAGCGAGTGGAACGCCCAGTGCGTCGTCGCGCGCCGCCCGTGCAGCAGGCCGGCCACGCCCAGCAGCAGCGCACCGGTGCACACCGACGTCACGTAGCGCGCGGCGGCCGCGCGCTGCTGCACGAACGCGATCGTTTCGGCATCGAGCAACAGTGCGTTGATCCCGATCCCGCCCGGAATGCAGATCACGTCGAGCGGCGGACAGTCGTCGAACGTGCAGGTCGGCGCGAGCGCGAGTCCGCTGCTCGATGCGACGGAGTCGCGCGACTTCCCGACCAGATGAACGGTGGCGTCGGGCAGCGACGCGAGCACGTCGTGCGGGCCGGTGAGATCGAGTTGCTGGACGCCTGGAAACACGAGAAAGCCGATATGCAGGGTCATGCGAAGACTCCGATTGGATGGGGGCGGGCCGTAGCCGGTACGGGATGGACAGGTCGATTCTAGGCGCGTAGTGTTTGGCGAAATTGCCATATCACCCACGTTTTCAGCCAATCGCCATGCCTGCCACCCCGCGTTCGATCCTGATCCTCGCGTTCCCTCGTGCCCAGCTGCTCGACGTAACGGGGCCGCTGCAGGTGTTTGCGTCCGTCAACGAGCTGGCGCAGGAGCGCGGCCAGCCGGCGCCGTATGCGCCGCGCGTCATCGCGGCCGAGGCGGGGCCCGTCGAGACGTCGTCGGGCCTCGTCGTGATGGCGGAATCGCTGCGCTCGGCGGCGCGCCATCCGGACACGCTGATCGTCGCCGGCGGCAAGGGCGTGCATGCGGCATCGAAGGATGCGCGGCTGGTGCGCTGGGTGCGGCAGCAGGCGGCACGCACACGGCGCGTGGCATCGGTCTGCACCGGCGCGTTCCTGCTCGCCGAGGCCGGCTTGCTCGACGGGCGGCGTGCGGTCACGCACTGGGCGCGCTGCGAAGAATTCGCGGCACGCTATCCGAATGTGCGCGTCGAATCCGACCCGATCTTCATCCGCGAAGGTGCGTTGTGGACGTCGGCCGGCGTGACGGCCGGCATCGATCTCGCGCTCGCGCTGGTCGAGGAGGATCTCGGGCGCGCGACCGCCCTCGACGTCGCGCGCGAACTCGTCGTGTTCCTGAAGCGTCCGGGCGGGCAGGCCCAGTTCAGCACGATGCTGTCGATGCAGCGCACCGACGACCGGTTCGGCGAACTGCACGCATGGATGGCCGAGCACCTGACGGGCGACCTGTCGGTGCCGGCGCTGGCCGAGCGCGTGCGCATGAGCGAGCGCAGCTTCGTGCGCCACTATCGCGCCGGAACCGGCCGCACGCCCGCGCGCGCGGTCGAGCAGATCCGCGTCGAGGCCGCGCAACGCCTGCTCGGCGAAACGGCGTGGCCCGTCAAGCGGATCGCCGCGCGTTGCGGCTTCGGCTCGGAGGAGACGCTGCGCCGCTGTTTCGTGCGCGTGCTGGGCGTGTCGCCGCAGGGGTATCGCGAGCGATTCGTGCGGTGATGCGCGGCGTGCGACCGGCGGGGCCGGAACGATCGCCGCGTGGGACTGAACGGAAATCAATCGATTTCCAGTCCGAAACGCCGAAACTATTCAGGATCGGAGAACAATGGGTGGGGACTTGTGCCGCGCCCGTCGCGCGCTCTATTCTATTCTGTTGGCGATTCGAAGGGGGGCAGCATGGACCGAATCCAGGCAATGGAAGTTTTTACCCGCGTGGTCGACGCGAACAGCTTCACGCGCGCGGCCGACACGCTCGCGATGCCGCGCGCGTCGGTGACGACCATCATCCAGAATCTCGAGGCGCTGCTCGGCGTGCGCCTGATGCACCGCACGACGCGCCGGCTGTCGCTGACGCCGGAAGGTGCGGCGTACTACGAGCATTGCATGAAGATCATCTCGGAGATCGCGGAGGCCGACGCGAGTTTCCAGACCGGCAACCGCAAGCCGAGCGGCGTGTTGCGCGTTCACATGCCGAGTTCGCTCGGGCGGCGCATCGTGCTGCCGTCACTGTCGATTTTCCGGCAGCGCTACCCGGACATCACGCTCGAACTGGGGCTCTCCGACCGCTACGTGGATCCGGTCGAGGAGGGGATCGACTGCATGATCCGGGTCGGGCCGCTCGAGGATTCGTCGATGGTCGCGCGGCGGATCGGGATGCTGAAGCGCGTGACTTGCGCGTCGCCCGACTACCTCGCGCGTCACGGCGAGCCGCACGAGATTGCTGATCTCGCCGACCACCACGCGGTGAATTTTCGATCGAGCCACGGTGCGCGGGCGATTCCGTGGGTGTTCATGATCGACGGCAAGCCGTTCGAGGTGCGGATGAACGGGAGCGTCACGGTCAACGATTCGGATGCCTACGTGACGTGCGGGCTCGAAGGGTTCGGGATGATCCAGCCGACGCTGTTCATGGTGCTGCCGCACCTGCTCGACGGCTCGCTGGTCGAGGTGCTGCCGGACTGCAATCCGAAGCCGAAGCCGATTTCGATCGTCTATCCGCACAACCGGCATCTGTCGCAGAAGGTGCGCGTGTTCGCCGACTGGATCGCGGAGGTGTTCGAGTCGACGCCGTCGCTGGAAGGGGGGGAGAACTGGCGGGGGCGGGTGGGGGCGCAGGCGGTCCGAGAGCCGCGCAGCTCGGTGGCGGCGTAGCCTTGCGCGGCGAGACCGGCCGAGCGAGTCGCGCCCGATCAGGTCGGGAGCATGCCGATGCGCGGATTCAGGCACGCATAGACGAGACTGAGGGCGAGCAGCGCGAACAGCAGCGACGTGACGATGCGGGCGACCGTGCGTGTGCGTTCGATCCGGATGAAGAGCGTGCCGCCGACGAGCATCAGCGCCACGCCGATGTAGAAGCTGTTGGCGAATTCGCCTAGGTCGCGTTCGACGAGGCTGTCCGCGAAGCTCATGTAGTCGTAGCTCAGCAGGCGATGCAACTGGTCGGGCGTCGACAGGTTGACGAATGTGCCGGCCACGAACACGAGCCCGATCAGCGTGAGCAGCGTGGCAATGACGATCATGATGCGTCGCTTCATCGGTCAGCCCACGTTGTAGAACGCCTGGATCTGCGCGTTGACGAGCACGATCAGCATGACGAAGGCCCAGCCGAGCACGAGCGCGAAGCGCCTGCGGCTGCGATGGGCGTCAAGTGCAAACAGCGCGGCCATGGCGTTGAGCGAGGCCAGCGCCAGCACGTAGAAGCGGCTGGCGAACAGGTCAGCCTCAGGGATCGCGCGGTCGACGTGATTGACCCAGTGATAGGTGATCGGCTTGAGGGCGAGGCCTTCGCCGATCACGGCGGGGTCGAGCAGGCGCGAGAGGGTCGGCGCACCGGCAGCGGCATAGCAAAGCACGACGGCCGCGAGTGCGAGAGCGGCGGTGCGCCATGGCTTGTCGGGGGTGGTCGGGATCATCGGGTGACGTCGGCCGTGTAATGGACGGCGTCATTGTGCCTGCGAAGCAGGGCGGCGTTGATGCACGACTGAGGTGGTGCGAAGGCTGGCTCGTGAAAGCGGAACCGGCGCATCGGAAGATGCAAATGAAAAAGCCGCTGTTTCTTTCGAAACAGCGGCTCTCGCATTTGGTGGCGAATCAGGGATTCGAACCCCGGACCTGCGGATTATGATTCCGTCGCAATGCCCCGCATTGAACCTGCTTTATCCAGCAAATCAATGAGTTACGGATTTTTTGTCAGTATTGCATCGGCACTGGCCAGCAATGCCGTTGACACTTGGTTGTCGTGCGATGCTAAGGCAGGGCGTCGACTTCCCGCTTGAATGCGAGCATGAGCGCCGAAATGCGCTCACCCTCGACCTGGTCCGGAATCGATTCACCGCATTCTGGGCAGAAGTCGGCTGTGATGGATCGGATATTCGTCGTATGCCCCTTGTACGAAAACGCAACGTCACGTGTGTCTCTAAGGAGTTCAGCGGCACCGCACGCCGGGCATTTCATATCCGTTCCTCACTAGGGTATCTGTCTAGGCTATGACCCTTTGGGTCCGCGAAGCACATAGTATCGAGCCGTGCCAATGTTTCGCGGTTCCTTCGAGCTTCCGCGAGCATTACGCAACCCGGAACCTATATTTTCCTTACTTCGAGAATGAGCACAATCTCAGTCTGATCTCGGGACGTGCTGTGACCGCTCGCCCACCTCGGTAAGAACGAAAGTCCAGATCTCGACGACGAATCGTGGGACTGAAGTAGTCCGCCGATCACAGCGATATCGCCATCTTGCATGGAGGTAACCGTTTGCAGCCTCCGCGTGTTCTTTGTCGGTGACGTATTGACGCCCGTCGACGTCCGCACAAAGTCTGAGATTTCCTCTTGGATTGCAAGCTCGATGCTGTCACGCATGACCGTCGGCAGAACGTCGAAAATTACCCCTGCGTCCTGATACACGACTGACTGTACGGGCGTTCCACTTGGTCCCTGATAGCTAACCTGTCCCTGTGTTGGTACGAGCTGTCCGGCATTCAGACGGGCGGACTCACCCGATAGAACCGTAACGTTCGGTCGCGTCAGCACCTTGAACCGGCTATCCGCATCCAGTGCTTGGATGCCCAAATTCAAGGCATTACCCGCATGCAACTGTATAACAGCCGCTGCTGGATCGGACAGCCCGCTGTTGATACCTAGTGCTGCGCCTAGCACGTTGACAGCCAGAGAGAACCCTGACTGATCTTGCATCGTGTTGTTGACCTCATATACCCATGCTCGAAGGTTGACCTTGTCGCGAGCTACATCGATCATCGGCAGCACCTCGCGTAATGACTCAACCTCTGCCTGGGTGCCAAAAAACACTAACCGGTCAGTGGCCTGGTCGACATATGAAGCGGCCGATCCTTGGGGGACGTCATGCGATAGCTCCCCAGCAGTCGCGGCAGGCTTCGACTGCGTCGTGGAGGCTGATACTGGCGATACCCCCCGTTGCGTCGTGAATCTTCCTCCGACAAGCGGTTGAACCATGCGCATCAGATAGTCAGCCTTCCGGTACCTCGGCAGGTATACGAATGGCTCGCGTGTCTCTTTTGGGTGAGCCGTTTCCAGCTTCTTCCCGATGAAGTCCACACCATCACGTGGTGTGACCTCGTAACCGAGCGAATCGAGAAACGTCGATAGGAACCGACGCAAATCGCTGTTACTCGACTCATAGCGGAACGAAACTTGTCGCTGATCGGCGAGAACATCTGGGCCGAGTACGTGCGGTGTTTTTACCGCGTTCTCGTATACAAAATCCACGACAAACGAAACTGTCCCGAAACGCAGGTCGAACGAATTTCCCTTTGAGTGTTGCACCATCGGGTGCTTGGGTTCAGCCTGCACGGACGGTGGCAATGGCGGATCAGATTGACCACCGACGAGCGACGATAGCGCCGGCAGCGGTGGCACCATCGGCGCAGACGCCGATTTTTCGGCCACTGCTAAGGCAGGCCACAACGCAGCTGCTATGAGCAGATATTTGACGTTCATTTCGACGTGCTCCCCGAGAGAAGGGAGGGCGAAGAAAGCGCCTTGGCCCCTGACCACATCGACACGCGTTCACCATCAACGCGGCCAACAGTCGCCGACCCCAACCCGTTGAATGCCGCTGGGGAGTCGACGCGCATTCGACCGGAGCTATCTGCAAGCACAACATACTGCGTCTGATCGGATTCGAAGCGACCGAGTACGCGCCAGGTATCCGAGAAATCGATAGATTTCGTGGAAGGCGCGGCATTGGGGGCAGGCATACCCGCCGTTCCAGCGGTCGCTATGCTCGATGTCTGATTCGTGATGGTACCCGTGCTACTCGCCATTTTTGCATTGGGCTGATGCGTGAAGTACCTAAATAGCAGCCAGCCTCCACCGAGCAATAGAAACAGCACAACTGCGGCGAACGTCGCAATCTTGCGACCGCTGAACAGATTCTGCCGTCGATCGACTACTGCCTCCTGCCCGGTACCTCCTGCATAGCTTTTGTAGAGCGGAAAAATCTCAGCTTTGTAGGACCTGTAGTACGTCGCGACGCGTGTTTTCGCATTCTGCTTCCATCCATCATATTGCTCGACGCGATATTGGTTGGGTCGCCCTAACGACTTTAGTTTGTGCATCACAAACGAAAGCTCGATCACCGGCCGCAACATCCGATGCAGGTCGCCGATCGACTGAACCATGATAACCACGTCGCACGAGAGCTTCGTTATCGGGTGCACGAAATGCCGATGCATCCGGAAGAACGCAACATGCTCCGCTGTCATCTTCTCGCCGAACGCCCAAAGCTTCCAACCTTCATCGATCGCGACTAAATCGCCGGGCTCAACGAGTCCTGGAGTCACCGTCGACCCCAGCGATGACTCAACTTCGACCGGAAAGAAGCCATCTTCTCGCACACGTTCTGTGGTGACGTGCACGATCCGACCAAGCTTCGTCGGGTCGATTTGCCGCGTCTCCGCTAAATACGCATGCACTGCGTCTTCCTTGATCCCATCGATGTTCGTTACGACGCGCCGTCCGCGAGAGATAGCCTCAAGCAGCGGGCCGGATACGACTTCGTACGATTTGCCAGACCCCATAATTCCGCAATATGCGTTGATCGACATAGCTAGCTCACCCGATCAACGGAATGCGACGCACGATGAAGCGTGCTGCGTAAGCAGAAACAACCAGTTTGGCACCGTAGCTAAACGAGCAAAGATCGAGGAAGTACCAAACACCGGCACCGACTCCACCGAGTGCTGCGGACAAAGACGATGCGCTTGGCAAAATACCTGTGCCCTGGAGATACGTAACTGCCTCCGTAACGAAGAAGTACAGCGCGAAATAAAAGACGAACTTCACGAGGACTGACCGGAACAGCCATGTCATCGCCGACCAAACGGCCGACATCAATATTGCGTACATAGATCACCTCACGCAGTCAAAACGATGAACACCGATGCCATCAGGAACACGACAGCGAATGCCGTACTAATCGCGGTGCGGTTTTCCTCGAAAATGATGCAGTGCTGATCCATCGTGAAGCTGTGGTCGAATAGTGAGAACGTAGGCGTCGGACATGCTGATTCGTGATTCGGAACTGCGAACGACGAGAAGCCCGGCAGCATATTTATGATCGGTCCGAGAATCATTTGGATCGTCGGTGTATTTTCTAGGGACGGCTGCGGAACGCTCGGATTAGGTCCGAGGTCGATTGCACACGGTGGCTGTCCTGGTGCACCGCATTGCGGTCCGGTGCCGGTGCCGGTGCCAGTGCCAGTGCCAGTGCCGGTGCCAGTGCCAGTGCCAGTGCCAGTGCCAGTGCCAGTGCCAGTGCCGCCGCCTGTTCCTGCACCACTACCAGGGGTTGGATTGACACCTGGTGTCGAGTCCGAAGAGCCAGGCGTGTTATGAATTGGGAGGGAGCCGACCGACCCACCGGCGCTGGATTGCCCTTGACTGCCGGACCCCGAGCCAAATCCAAGCCCGTCACCAACCGTTGGTGTATAGCTAGGGTTTGCCTTCTGCCAGTCTGTCGCATCCTGTGTCGTAACCGGACTGCTTGGGTTGTACGGTATGCCTTGGTACCCCGGCAACTGCGAAGCAGCTTGCCACAATCCATTGACAGTATTAGCCATCAGCTCGGGATTGATCGGCTGAGATTTCTCTGAATCAGGTACATTTTTGGCCGCAGTCGCAATGTCGGTAGATACCGGATTCCCGTAATCAAAGTCCCCGCCGGACGACAGCTGAAGGTTCGGCGGAGAGCCGAACTGAGGCGGGAAGTAAACCGACGTCGGGCCCGCGCTGCCAGAGACCATGTACGTGCAGTGTCCGATGCCGTCGCAGCTACCCGCCGATTCGGTGCTCGACCTCGTAACTCCATAGCATGCTTGGGGCGCTTGATTGTCTCGGTCGACGAAAGCTTGAAGTGCTTCGCTATCCGTCAGATAGTCCTTCTCAAGACTGCGACCACAGGTTTCCGGGAACTCGCCCCACACAAAGAAGTACGAGAAGGAGCCAGCCGGGGGAGCAGTAATGGCGGTGGTCGATGTGACTGCGTCGCCGGAATCGAATAGCCACTTCACCATCTTGTCTAGGCCGAGCCCAATGGCCCAGTTCGCTACAGCACCAATGACTGCGCCAACGACGATGCCGACAAAGCCGCCCCCGAAACCAGCTCGAGCACCGTTTGCTGCGCCGGTCGCAACAGTCTCGACCGCCTGAATGGTCCTTGTAACCTTTACGTCCGTGACTTCCAGCCCCATCGAGCCTAGCTTCTTGTAAAGGAGCCCCGATGTTTCCTGTTGAATCTTTCCGTAGCTATATGGCGTAGTCGGATCTACGTAGGTTGAAACGATATTTCCGACTTTGTCGAAAACCAATACAGTTCCTGCGTGAGTTTGAAAGGCGACACACATTGCCAGCGCTGAGCACAAGATCTTTCTCTTCAGCATTGTTATCCCCTCAGGCCGGTTACACATGCCCAACCGCATACGATGCCCCAGGCGAATACCACTACGTACCAGACGTCCGTCACAGTCATCATTCATCCCCAAAAAAACAAAAGGGGAGCTCAGCGGCTCCCCCTAAAACAGCGGCCGCGCTAAGTTACAGACCGCGCAGCGCACGCAGAGCGAACTTCGCTCCACGGAATGCGACGTACACGCCAGCCATAACGACGGCCACGGAAATGATTGCGGTGATCACCGAGCTGAAGTCGACTGCCGACGTGATCTGGCTGAAGTCGGGGGCAGTTGTCGCTGCCTGCGCATTCGTGACGACTGCAAGCCCCGATGCCGCAGCACAAGCAATTTGGACACCGAAGTTTTTGACAGTTTGAAGCTTAGATTTCATTGCTCGATACCTCTTTCGAAGAAACACCGGGGAGCGCCCGGCACGCTTGTTTACCCTCGCCGTATGAACGCGAGAATGCTTCCCGCACTAGCGCTCACCATCCAGATGCTGACCACCATAGTGAACGCTAACGCGAAGAATCCAGACGCAGCCGTGTAATCGAACGGAACCGCGAGCGCATCGATATAGCCAACGCTTGCGGGATCAATGACATATGCTTGCTGCGCCTGAAGATGAAAATACTGAGTGCCCGAAGACGGGCACACCTGCTGATCGAGCGCCGATGACTGATCCGACGTAACGGGCATACACAGCAAGACGTTCTGAACAGTGCCGACCGACACGGTTAATTTCCCTTCCGAACGAAGATCACCGGCACGACGTCGAATGACCCGTCGCAATGGTCAACTCCGGCTTCATATGCTGCGCCGATATCCTCGAAACCGACTGCATCACGCAGGCGCTCGGTCTGGCCCACGTCCCCGGAATCGGGCCGCAGAAAGCCGCCGGATACAAGGTCCTGCACCACGTACACGACCCCGCCGTCCACGATCAGCCTGCCTTGGCCGGCCGCGACATTTCCATCGGCTTCAGCGAATGCATCACAGTTTTCTGCGACTTCCCGTTCGTCACGAGCTCCAGCTCCGCAGCGGCCTCGAAGGGGAAGGGCAGATGCTTGTACTTGTCGAATTCGACGGACGTGCCGAGAGTGAACTCTGCGACCGCGAAGCCCTTAGCCGTGCCTTTCGAATCGTCAAGCGGCGTTTCGGTGTAGACCTTCGTGCTGTCGAAGGTCGTTCCGTTTTCCATTTGGCCTTTGCTCGCCTTCATCCCCGTTACCTTCACATTGCTCGTGAATCGCATAGTTCGTTTCCCGTAGTAGCGGCTGGTGCAAAGACCGTTTCCTCTGCCCAGCCATCGCCAGAGGGGTCTAAATCGTTGTATGGATTCGTGATGCCGTAGACGTGCACCGGAACTGCACACGTCTCGTAGTCGGGCACTTTCAGGCGTTCGGGCCAATCGCCCGAGTTATTCGTGATCGCATCAAGAAATTCGGCGTCGCCCAGCAGGTTGCGCAGAACGAACGCGTACTTCCCATAGCTCGTACGGATGTTCTTCAGGCTCGCGTCAACGTTGATCTCTGCCGCCTTGCGTTTGATCTCAATCTTTTCCGGCGTACGCGAGGCATCGAGGAAACGAAGGCACGGATAAGCACCGACGAAGTAACTAGAGGGATCGAGCAGTACGTCGAGCGGGATAACACGCTTCTTGTTGTGGAACTCGACCTCAATTCGCACCCATTCCGAATGCGCGTCGCCTTGCTCTCGTCCCTTCTCATAGGCTCGACAAAGCTTTCCATTGCCTCGCACGCCGATGTACACGCTACGTCCCTTGCCGATCGGGTTCTTCCAATCGCCCTTGTATTCATGGCGCGGCGCATTCACGGAGCAAGTAAACAGGCCATCGTCGTACCAACCATCGATCTGATCGACGGTGTATTCACCCTGCATGCAGTCATGCGCGAGGTCGATGCGCGTGATCGTCGGTCGAGCTGCCGTATCGACAAGAAAATCGTGCAAACGGGATTCCCACCCGGCCTTAGCTGCAATGCAACCTTGACCGTTCAGGTTGATAAGCATGGTCTGGCGCTGGCTAGCTCCACCCAGAGCGACGTGACCA
This sequence comes from Burkholderia sp. Tr-20390, assembly GCF_017104595.1. Classification (NCBI taxonomy): domain Bacteria; kingdom Pseudomonadati; phylum Pseudomonadota; class Betaproteobacteria; order Burkholderiales; family Burkholderiaceae; genus Burkholderia; species Burkholderia sp. Tr-20390. The sequence continues at coordinate 36,292 of NZ_JAAGPC010000037.1, forward strand.
TAGTTGTCGCCGAGTTCCCACGCGTTCGTATAGAAGTCACGCATCTTTTTCAGATCGCGCGTGATGCCAAAGCCGAAGATTTCCGTTAGATGCTTGCTCGCTTCTAAGATGAACGCCTCATCTGCTACGAGCTGAATGCCAGCCGTCCGACTCCACGTTTCCTCGCCCACCGTGAAGCGAAGCGTGTCGATCATCGCAACCTGTTCGTTGACCGGCCGGCGCATCAGGATGGTTTTCAATTCACCCGTATCCGTCATGACCATCTGCAATTCCTGCACCGTCGCGATGGCCGGCCTTTCCGTTCCCCCCCTGTTAGTCGAGGGGGGGGCATCGACCGGAGCGCCGCCGCACGTTGCGGCCGAGCCGGCCGCGTGTCCGTCCTCGCTCACGCTGCGGGCGGGCAGGCGGCCGGCTCGGCCGCCGGTTTGGACGCCAAGGAGTTGCGATTTGACTCGGCTCACAGGGCGAACTCCTTTTCGAGCGCGCGCTTGCGTACCAATTCGACGTTGATAAATACACGCTTTCCCACTCGGATTTCTGGCCAGTAGCCTCGCTCTGCCTGGGCGACCAGCACTGTCACCGGCAAGCCGATTGCCGCAGCAAACGCTTCGCGCGTCATGACGGGTACACTGATAGGTGACGTCGCTTCCGACATATCGAACATTCTCAGCTTCTGTCGTGTATATTGATCTCGTGGTGTGTATTATTAACACCGTGAGGTGACTATATGACCTAGACTCGCAAATTGTCAAGCACTATGGAAACCCTTGCAGATCGCCTTAAGCTCGTAATTGCTGCGCATGTTTCGCAGACCCGTCGATTCGCGGAGCTACAGGAACTCAGTGCCAACGCAATCTCTGCGGATTCGTGGAAAAACGTATGGCATGGCCGCCAGCGTCCAACCATGGAGATGGTTGAACTAGCTGCGCGGACGTGGCCGGAGCATGCGTTTTGGATGGCGACGGGTGTGCCACACCCGGAGACTGGACACGAGGAACCAGGCGCAGCAGGCGCTGACTGGCTTGTTGACCTGAACGTCGGCGAGCACGTGTATGCAAAGCGCGCGCTGAAACAGCGCATTCAAATCAAGGCCGCGGTCGAGTCACTTTTGCAACAAGGTGATGAGGCAATGACCCGCCAAGATGCAGTGCGGGTGCTGATGCACAAGCAACCAGAGCTGTGGCGCGAAGCAGGGATGTTGGAGCAAATGGCGATGTCTGAGCGCCAGCTACTGAGCGAAAAACTACTGAATGACGATAAAAAGAAACGGCGATAAATGGCTTGTAGATGTGCAACCTGGCGGGCGAGGGGCTAAGCGCTTCCGAAAGTCGTTTAAAACTGTGGCTGAAGCAAAAGCGTATGAGGCTTGGCTTCAGACGCAGGTGTTGACTACGCCAGAATGGCAGCCGGCGAAGAAGGACGCACGGAAACTATCTGAGTTGATCGGCCTTTGGTTCACTCATCATGGCTCTGGTTTGCGCTCGGGCGAAGATACTCATCGCAGACTACTCGCTATTGCCAAAAGTATCGGCGATCCCCACGCCGACCGATTTTCGGTTGATATGTTCGCGCAGTATCGAACCAAGCGTCTTGCTGAGGGGGTGTCGGCGAACAATCTGAACCGCGAGCATTCATATATGCGAGCAGCGTTCAACGAACTCGCTCGACTAGGGTATTGGACTAAGGACAACCCGCTCGGCAAACTTCGTCAGTTCAAGATTCAGGAAAACGAACTATCGTTTTTGACAAAAAGCCAGATCGTTGCTCTGTTGCGTGCGCTACAGGTTGCTCGAAATCCGCACGTTCTCCTAATTACGAGAACGTGCTTGGCGACCGGAGCCCGCTGGAGCGAAGTTGAGGAGCTTAGGATCGGTCAAGTGCGCGGCGGCCTTGTTCAGTTCGCGAGAACGAAATCGGGGAAAACTCGGGCAGTTCCAATAGATGAGCGGCTGGCGGCGGAATTGATGGAGCACCATCGGGACGAAGGGCATGGTGACAGGGTATTTGGATACGCCTGGTCTGCGTTCAGGGAAGGTATTGAGCGCGCCGGAATTGTCCTTCCAGACGGGCAAATGACGCATGCGTTGCGACATACGTTTGCCTCGCATTTTATGATGAATGGCGGCAACATCTTGACGCTCCAGCGCATCTTAGGCCATCAAAGTCTCACCATGACCATGCGCTACGCTCACTTGTCACCTGACCACTTAATGGAAGCAAAGCGACTGAATCCACTTTCAACAATCGAGGAATTCCATGCTTAATCGACTCAAGCAAGAGGTGCTGGATCGCGGCCCCGAGGCCTGTTTGCCAACTAGGCTAAGCGATGAGTGGCTGTCGACACTGGCGAAGTCTGCGGACACAATGCTAGGTAACGCCGAGGACGGGTCCGATGGGACTGGCGCCGAGTGCCTGGCAGTCCTCTTGTGTCTACTTCAGGCTAAGACGGACTGCGAGGGCAAGCGCATCGAGATACCATTCGAGCAGATGCGCGAATACTTCGTAAGATACCGGATCGAACTAGGGCTTGAAGAAGTGCGTCGACGCACCAACACGAATTACGAACCGGCAACGCTCGACACCATATTTACCGACCGCGCTGTGTGACCTCAAGTCGGCGTCGAAGGAGTCTTTAGCGGCTGAAATTCATATCAAAGATTGACGAAATTTAGCCGCTAAATTCCTGCTTCCTACCAGTTCGATTGTGAGCTGGCAGACATTCTGCCTGTCGCAGGGAGCAACGACGCATGCGTAAGCTTGGGGTCGCAAGAGGTCAAGCGACTCGTGCATCGAGGCAAGACGCGTCTCTCTTTAGCTTAAACCGCTGCACCGGGGTCAATATGGAGTGCTCAAGATGCTCTAGGTGCGATGCGTAGAAGCGAAGACAAAAGTGCTGCGTGGCTATGTCGAGATGAGATGCCGACAACACTTTGAATGACGAGCGCTTCAAGTGCTCGCCATCAAACTCGCCTACAAAGAATCTGCGTGAAGTCATCCCATTGCAGGCCAACGTGTCCACAAGAATTGTTCCTCGGAACGACTTCTTCTTGAGCTCACGCTCAACCTTCGGCAAAAACTCCTCCGGCCGCTCACTGCTGAGTGAGAAGCTTATGATGGGAAAGGTCTTTGAGGGACCTTTCTGGAGGGAGTAGCCTTTATGGGCGCTCATCAGGTTTTCCGGGGTATTGCTGCGTAGGTAGTTTCGATCGTACGAAGAACCTCGTAGACAATGTCGACAGCCTGTTGTTTATCATCGATGACTCGTGTCATGGCGGGAACTTGGCCGTCCGCATGAAACAAGCTGTTCCGATGCTGATTGTGCAGGGCGTACGACTTTTCCAGCGCACGTACGGTTGGCATGCAGCCAATTTTGGTTGCACATCCCGATAGCAACGCTCCCTGCGAGGTAAAGTATTCTCCGAGGCCTCGCTTGGGTGACACCGGATACTCGTTGTCTACCAAATGTTGCTTCATATAGAACTCAAGTCCACGAAGCGCAGGAAAGGCTACGGATGAGTAATCTGGAAGCTCAACGGCAATTTTTGCCAGAGCAAGCGCTGGTGCAATGATTGCGCATCCCGTATCGCCCAGATAGTCCGCTGCCGTTGGAACATGCTGCCGGAGCTCGTCATACAGGCCTTCGACTGTCGTGTGCACCGGTACGACTTCGAGCTGCGCTTCCAGAACCTCACGCTTGTCGCCGTGCAATTCACAAAGTGTCGACGCAACCATAGCATAGACTGCCATGGGACGCCCCTGCATCATGAACTTCCCGGTGTTGTAGCGGTGCAAGTACACCTGGTCGCGTTGAGGCCCTACAACCTTGATTCTTACGCCATGATCCAACGGCTCATCGGTGATCTTGCATTCCTTCTCTGCCAAATACTCACGCAGGAAGTCCCACGTATCCGATGACAGGTTCCCCAGCGTCAGAGGTTTATTCGTGACTGGTACGCGAGTCGTCATGCTCGCTACATGCTCCGCGAGGCGCTCTGACAGTTCCTGGTTCTGCCCGACCTTCGACATTAGAGTCGTACTGCCGTCGTTCTTCTTGTAGACGTGCAGCAAGGCAGGCTTGTGACCATCGACAATCAATTGGTACTCGTCGAAGCGAGCCTTCGCGGTCGGCCCAGCGACCTCTCCGCCGCAGTCGCGTGCAAACTCATGAATAGCAGCTTCGATCGCTGCTTGATCGAGATTAAGTGATTTTGGCGGCATAGAGCGTCACGTCGTCGCCCTGCGGGATTGGGGCGAACGATTCGTGCAAGTGTAAATCAGGAGATTGTACGAGCCGCTGGCCGTATCTGCTACCTGCACGATAAAACGACGAACGGCGTATCGCCGTTGACACTTCGTTGACGGATGCCGCAAAACAAAAGGGGTTAGCTTGCGCTAACCCCTTGATAATGCTGGTGGCGAATCAGGGATTCGAACCCCGGACCTGCGGATTATGATTCCGTCGCTCTAACCGACTGAGCTAATTCGCCGAAGACTTGAATTATGTCGATCGGGCGGTCCGCTGTCAATACCTTTTTCCATCTTTCCCGAAAAAAGTTGCCGGCGGCCCGTGCCGACCTTCATTGCGGGCGGGAGCCGGTCCCCGGAAGGAGACCTTCCGCCGACCGTCCCCGCTGCGCACCCGCCATCAATCCTGCGCGTAGATGTTCGAGTCCTTCGTCTCCTTGACGAACAGCAGGCCGATCACGAACGTGGCCAGCGCGATCACGATCGGATACCAGAGGCCCGAGTAGATGTTGCCCTTCGCCGCGACGATCGCGAACGCGGTGGCCGGCAGGAAGCCGCCGAACCAGCCGTTGCCGATGTGATAGGGCAGCGACATCGACGTGTAGCGGATCCGCGTCGGGAACATCTCGACCAGCATCGCCGCGATCGGGCCGTAGACCATCGTCACGTAGATCACGAGGATCGTCAGGATCACGATCGTCATCGGCCAGTTGAGCTGCGCCGGGTCTGCCTTCGCCGGGTAGCCTGCCGATTTCAGCGTCGACGCGAGCGTCTTGTCGAACGCCGCGCCCTGCGCCTTCGCGTCGGCCGCCTTGCCTTCATAGGCGGGGATCACCGTGTCGCCGACCTTGATCTGGGCCGTCGCGCCAGCCGGTGCCGCGACGTTCTCGTAGTTCAGGCCGGCCTTCGCGAGCGCGCTCTTGGCGACGTCGCACGAGTTCGTGAACTTCGACGTGCCCACCGGGTTGAACTGGAACGAGCAGGCGGCCGGGTCGGCGATGACCGTGATCGGCGCCTTCTGCGTCGCGATCTCGAGCTGCGGGTTCGCGTAGTGCGTGAGCGCCTTGAACAGCGGGAAGTAGGTCAGTGCCGCGATCAGGCAGCCCGCGAGAATGATCGGCTTGCGGCCGATCTTGTCCGACAGCGAACCGAAGAACAGGAAGAACGGCGTGCCGATCAGGAGTGCGATCGCGATCAGGATGTTCGCGCTCGCACCATCCACCTTCAGTGTCTGCGTGAGGAAGAACAGCGCGTAGAACTGGCCCGTGTACCACACGACGGCCTGGCCGGCGGTCAGGCCGACGAGCGCGAGGATCACGATCTTCAGGTTCTTCCACTGGCCGAACGCTTCGGTCAGCGGCGCCTTCGACGTCTTGCCTTCCGCCTTGATGCGCAGGAACACCGGCGATTCGTTCAGCTGCATCCGGATCCACACCGACACCGCGAGCAGCAGGATCGACGCGACGAACGGCACCCGCCAGCCCCAGCTGCCGAACGCTTCCTCGCCGATGAACGTGCGCACGCCGAGGATCACGAGCAGCGACAGGAACAGGCCGAGCGTGGCGGTCGTCTGGATCCACGCGGTGTAGAAGCCGCGACGGTTGGCCGGCGCATGCTCGGCGACGTAGGTCGCCGCGCCGCCGTACTCGCCGCCGAGCGCGAGGCCCTGCAACAGCCGCATCGCGATGAAGATCACGGGTGCGGCGATGCCGATCGACGCGTAGCCGGGCAGGAAGCCGACCACGAACGTCGAGATGCCCATGATCACGATCGTCACGAGGAACGTGTGCTTGCGGCCGACGAGGTCGCCGAGGCGGCCGAACACGATCGCGCCGAACGGCCGCACCGCGAAGCCGGCCGCGAAGCCGAGCAGCGTGAAGATGAAGGCGGCGGTTGGATTGACGCCGGAGAAGAAACTCTTGCTGATGTAGGCCGCGAGCGAGCCGGCCAGGTAAAAGTCGTACCACTCGAACACGGTGCCGAGCGACGACGCGAAGATCACTTTCTTCTCTTCGCCCGTCATCGGCGAGTGGGAAATTTGCCCGCCTAACGTTGCCATGAGTCGTCTCCAAGTCCCTTGATATAGATGTGCGGCCGCCTTGGGTGGACGGGCCTGTCGAGGATTATTGGTACGGAAACTTACGGCCGACTGACTCGCGCGTGCAAAACGACTGCAGGTTAACCCGCGCCGAATCGGTGGTTTTGTGCGCCCATCGTGCTGCGAAGTGCTTTGATTGTCTGGTAAATCGTCGATTTCGACTCAATCGCGGCGTGCTGCGGCGGCGCCCATCAGGGTTAATCCGGGGCGGTTTCGGCCAGCGGCAGGCTGACCCGCACGAGCGTGCCGGCGAGGCGCGGTGCGTGCTGGTAGACGTGATCGTCGAGCGTCAGCGTGCCGCCGTGCTGCGTGGCGATCTCGCGCACGATCGCGAGCCCGAGGCCGCTGCCGTCGCCTTCGCGGCCGAGGATCCGGTAGAAGCGCTCGACGACGCGCTCGCGTTCGGCGGCCGGGATGCCCGGCCCCGTGTCCTCGACTTCGAGATGCACGAGCCGCGCCGCGGGCTCGGCGCGCACGCGCACCGTGATGCGGCCGCCGTCCGGTGTGTAGCGGATCGCGTTGTCGATCAGGTTGCCGAGCATCTCGCGCAGCATCACCGGATTGCCGTCGACGTCGAGCGGCCCGTCGTCCGGCGGGTCCGGCGGGCCTTCGTAGCCGAGATCCATCCGTTTCGCGAGCGCGGCCTGCACCCAGTCGCGCACCGCGCGCCGCGCGAGCGTGGCGATCTCGACCGGCTCGAACGTCAGCCCGCTCGCGCGGTTCTCGGCGCGCGCCAGCGCAAGCAACTGCGTGACGAGCCGCGCGGCCTGCTCGGAGCTCGTCGCGATCTGCTCGAGCGAGCGCTGCACGTCGGGCGGGACGGGGTGGCGCAACGCGAACTCGGCCTGCGTGCGCAGGCCCGCGAGCGGTGTCTTCATCTGATGGGCGGCGTCGGCGATGAAGCGCTTCTGCAGCGCCATGTTCTGTTCGAGGCGGGCGAGCAGGTCGTTGAACGACGTGACGAGCGGCTCGATCTCGGGCGGCGCGCGCTGCGCCTCGACGGGCGACAGGTCGTCGGGCCGCCGCGCGCGGATGTGCGCCTGCAGCGCGTTGAGCGGCGCGAGCCCGCGCGACAGCCCGAACCAGACCAGCAGGATCGCGAGCGGCAGGATCACGAACTGCGGCAGGATCACGCCCTTGATGATGTCGTTCGCGAGCGCGTTGCGCTTGTCCAGCGTTTCGCCGACCTGCACGAGCACGGGCTGCGGGCTGCCCGCTTGCGGCAGCGCGACGGTCGTATACGCGACGCGCACGTCGTTGCCGCGCAGCAGGTCGTCGCGGAACATGACGACGCCTGGCGGCGGGCGGTCCTCGTCGCGCGGCAGCGGCATGTCGGCTTCGCCCGCGACCAGCTCGCCGCGTGTGCCGAGCACCTGGAAGTACACGCTGTCGACGTTGTCCGCGCGCAGGAAATCGCGGGTCTGCTCCGGCAGTGTCAGCTCGGCGACGCCGTTCACCGGATGGATCTGCCGCGCGAGCACATAGGCGTTGGTCTCGAGCGCGCGGTCGAACGGGCCGTTCGCGATCGTCTTCGCGACCAGATAGGTGACGGCGATGCTCATCGGCCACAGCAGCAGCAGCGGCGCGAGCATCCAGTCGAGGATTTCGCCGAATAGCGAGCGCGGGCGCGGCGCCTCGGGCGCATCGGTTTCGTCGGGCGGCGCGAACGGGTTCTCGTAGCGCGCGTCGCGCGCCTCGTCGGCGGCCGACGACGGCGCGCCGGTCGGATGGCGGGGATGGGCCGGCGTGGCCATCGCGGCGACGCCCGGGTTCAGCGCAACGGCGTGCCGGCCACCGCGGGCTGGGGCGCTGCCGTGTCGGCCGGCGCGGCGGGCGCGACCTTCTCGAGGCAATAGCCGAGGCCGCGCACGGTCGAGATCCGTACGCCGCTGGGTTCGATCTTCTTGCGCAGCCGGTGCACGTAGACTTCGATCGCGTTGTTGCTGACTTCCTCGCCCCATTCACAGAGATGGTCGACGAGCTGCTCCTTCGACACGAGCCGGCCGATCCGCTGCAGCAGCACCTCGAGCAGGCCGAGTTCGCGGGCGGAAAGGTCGAGCACGTGATCGTTCGCATACGCGATGCGGCCGACCTGGTCGAACGCGAGCGAGCCGTGGCGCACGACGGTCGGGCCGCCGCCCGCGCCGCGCCGGGTCAGCGCGCGCACGCGCGCCTCGAGCTCGTTGAGCGCGAACGGCTTGGCCATGTAGTCGTCGGCGCCGAGGTCGAGCCCCTTCACGCGCTCGTCGACGCTGTCGGCGGCCGTCAGGATCAGCACGGGGAGGTTGGAATTGCGGGCGCGCAGGCGCTTGAGCACGTCGAGCCCGGGCATTTTGGGGAGCCCGAGATCGAGGATCAGCAGGTCGAATGTCTGCATCGACAGCGCGGTATCGGCGTCGACACCGGTCTTCACGTGGTCGACCGCATAGCCCGATTGGCGGAGTGACCGGGTGAGGCCGTCCGCGAGTATGCTGTCGTCTTCCGCGATGAGAATTCGCATGGTGCTGACCGATGGCCGGCGGGGCGTTCGCGCCGGCCGGCTGTCTCCGAAGTTATTCGTGTACAACGCTCTGCATTGCGGGCTTGCACAAAACACTGTTTTTTTATACAGTGTCTGCATTCGTGGGCAGCGCTTGAAAGTGGGCGCGCCTCTAACAGACGCTGCTCATCATAGCAAAGGACGATTCATGGAAGATAGCAAGAAGGGCTCCGGGATGACCGCCGAGAAGAGCAAGGCGCTGGCCGCCGCGCTTGCCCAGATCGAAAAGCAGTTCGGCAAGGGCTCGATCATGCGCATGGGCGACGGCGAGGCGACCGAGAATATCCAGGTCGTGTCCACGGGCTCGCTCGGTCTCGATATCGCGCTCGGCGTCGGCGGCCTGCCGCGCGGCCGGGTGGTCGAGATCTACGGTCCGGAATCGTCCGGTAAAACCACGCTCACGCTGCAGGTCATTGCCGAACTGCAGAAGATCGGCGGTACGGCGGCGTTCATCGACGCCGAGCACGCGCTCGACGTTCAATATGCGGCGAAGCTCGGCGTGAACGTGCCGGAGCTGCTGATCTCGCAGCCGGACACCGGCGAGCAGGCGCTTGAAATCACCGACGCGCTGGTGCGCTCGGGCTCGATCGACATGATCGTCATCGACTCGGTCGCGGCGCTCGTGCCGAAGGCCGAAATCGAAGGCGAGATGGGCGATTCGCTGCCGGGTCTGCAGGCCCGCCTGATGTCGCAGGCGCTGCGCAAGCTGACCGGCACGATCAAGCGCACGAACTGCCTCGTGATCTTCATCAACCAGATCCGGATGAAGATCGGCGTGATGTTCGGCAACCCGGAAACCACGACGGGCGGTAACGCGCTGAAGTTCTACTCGTCGGTGCGTCTCGACATCCGCCGGATTGGCTCGATCAAGAAGAACGACGAGGTGATCGGCAACGAAACCCGCGTGAAGGTCGTCAAGAACAAGGTGTCGCCGCCGTTCCGCGAAGCGATCTTCGACATCCTGTATGGCGAAGGCATTTCGCGTCAGGGCGAGATCATCGATCTCGGCGTGCAGGCGAAGATCGTCGACAAGGCCGGCGCCTGGTACAGCTACAACGGCGAGAAGATCGGCCAGGGCAAGGACAACGCGCGTGAATTCCTGCGCGAGAATCCGGAAATCGCACGCGAGATCGAGAACCGCATTCGCGAATCGCTTGGCGTGGTCACCATGCCCGATGGGGCAGGCCAGGACGAAGCCGAGGCGATGGACGAAGAAGAGTGATGGTCGGGCGCCGAGGTCAGGCTGGCGAGCCGGAGGAGAGCGACGCGCCCGAAACGGCGGGTCGCTCCGGCCGGCGAGCCGGATCCTCGGGCGCCGATCGGCGGGGCGCAGGCAGCAATGCCGCGAACCGCACCGCGACGAGGGCATCCGACGATGCCCTCGTTTCATTTGAGATTGCCGCACCGGACGATCCGTTCGACGACGATGAATCGTTCGATGCGCACGACCGCTCCCGCCGTCGTGTTTCCGGTGTCAGCTTCCCGGGTGATCGCGCAGCCGATGTATCGGCGCCGGCCAGGGAAGATGTCTATACGCGCAGCAGCCAGCATCCGCGCCGCACACGTCGCGCGCCGGGTGCTTCTTCCAGCACTGCATCAGGTGACGCTCCGGGCGCGACCGAGCGCAAGTCATCGAAGCCTCTGCGATCGCTGAAGGGCCGCGCGCTCGGCTATCTATCCCGCCGTGAATACAGTCGCACGGAACTCGCGCGCAAGCTCGCGCCCTACGTCGGCGAAGACGAATCCGTCGATCCCGTGCTCGATGCGCTGGAACAGGAAGGCTGGCTGTCCGATGCGCGCTTTGCCGAGAGTCTCGTGCATCGTCGCGCGTCGCGTGTCGGCGTCGCACGCATCGTCAGCGAGCTGAAGCGTCATGCGGTGGGCGACACGCTCGTCGAAGAGGTGAATGCGCAGCTCCGCGAGACCGAATGGGCGCGTGCACAGGCGGTCTGGCGCAAGAAATTCGGTGCACTGCCGCAAACGCCGGCCGAGCGTGCGAAGCAGGCGCGCTTTCTCGCCGCGCGTGGCTTCTCGAGTGCGACCATCGTGAAGTTGCTGAAGGTCGGCGACGATTTCCTGGTCGACGACTGACCGCGCCGATCGCGCGCGTGGCGCGCGATTTTGCTGCATCGCAACCGCTTCCGGACAGGCGGGAATACCCGCCGTTGCGTCAAACTGTCTCAAATACCCAATATGCTAAAATCCTTGGGTTTTCCTCTTCGGCCTCAACCTCCAGCATGCCGCTATCCGAGCCCGTGCCCCGTCAGTTGCGACATCAACGCGCAATCCGAGCGGAAGCTTACGAGCGCGGCGACGGCTTGTGGGACATCGAAGCCTGCCTGACCGACCACAAGCCGCGCGATGTCGCGCTTGCGTCGGGCATCCGGCCCCAGGGCCTGCCGATCCACGAACTCTGGCTGCGCGTGACTATCGATCGTGACCTCAATGTCGTCGACGCCGAAGCGTCTTCGGAATGGGTTCCCTATCCCGGTCACTGTCAATCCGCCTCTCCCGCCTATCGGGCCCTCATCGGGCTCAATCTCTTCCGCAATTTCCGCCGCAACGCGAACCGGCTGCTCGCCGGCGTCGCAGGCTGCTCCCATCTCACCGAACTGTGCGCCGTGCTGCCGACCGCAGCGATCCAGGCGTTCGCCGGTGACGTGTGGAACGTGCGCGAGGAGGGGGGCGAGGGGCCGGACCATGGCGGCGTGCACGACGAAGCGCCTTTCCAGCTCGGCCGCTGCCGGGCGTTGCGGTTCGACGGCGAGGTCGTGCGGCAGTACTACCCGCGCTGGTATGGCGCGAGCCGGCCGGACGTGCCCGGTGAAGGCAGCACGAAGGAATGAACGGAAATCATTCGAAGAAGCGTCTAAAGCGACTTTTCATCCAACTCTCAGACTGAAGGGAATCACGCATGAAGATTCACGAGTACCAGGGTAAGGAAATCCTGCGGAAATTCGGAGTCGCGGTACCGCGCGGCAAGCCGGCGTTCTCGGTGGACGAGGCCGTCAAGGTGGCAGAAGAGCTCGGCGGCCCGGTATGGGTCGTGAAGGCTCAGATTCACGCAGGTGGCCGTGGCAAGGGCGGCGGCGTGAAGGTGGCGAAGTCGATCGAGCAGGTCCGCGAATACGCGAACCAGATCCTCGGCATGCAGCTCGTCACGCACCAGACCGGTCCGGAAGGCCAGAAGGTCAACCGTCTGATGATCGAAGAAGGCGCCGACATCAAGCAGGAACTGTATGTCAGCCTCGTCGTCGACCGCATCTCGCAAAAGATCGTGCTGATGGGCTCGAGCGAAGGCGGCATGGACATCGAAGAAGTTGCCGAAAAGCACCCGGAACTGATCCACAAGGTCATCGTCGAGCCGTCGACGGGCCTGCTCGACGCGCAGGCAGACGACCTCGCCGCGAAGATCGGCGTGCCGGCTGCTTCGATTCCGCAAGCGCGCGCGATCCTGCAAGGCCTGTACAAGGCATTCTGGGAAACCGACGCATCGCTGGCTGAAATCAACCCGCTGAACGTCTCCGGCGACGGCAAGGTCATCGCACTCGACGCGAAGTTCAACTTCGACTCGAACGCGCTGTTCCGTCACCCGGAAATCGTCGCGTACCGCGATCTGGACGAAGAAGATCCGGCGGAAATCGAAGCGTCGAAGTTCGACCTCGCGTACATCTCGCTCGACGGCAATATCGGCTGTCTCGTGAACGGCGCGGGCCTGGCAATGGCGACGATGGACACGATCAAGCTGTTCGGCGGCGAACCGGCGAACTTCCTGGACGTCGGCGGTGGCGCGACCACCGAGAAGGTCACGGAAGCGTTCAAGCTGATGCTGAAGAACCCGGATCTGAAGGCGATCCTCGTGAACATCTTCGGCGGCATCATGCGCTGCGACGTGATCGCGGAAGGCGTGATCGCCGGTTCGAAGGCCGTGAACCTGAACGTGCCGCTCGTCGTGCGCATGAAGGGCACGAACGAGGACCTCGGCAAGAAGATGCTGGCCGATTCGGGCCTGCCGATCATCTCGGCAGACAGCATGGAAGAGGCTGCGCAGAAGGTCGTCGCGGCTGCCGCAGGCAAGTAAGCGCGCGCTAATGAACACGCATGGCGGCGCGGTTCATACGCGACGCCAATCGAACAGAGGTCAAAATACATGTCGATTCTGATCAACAAGGACACGAAGGTCATCACGCAGGGCATTACCGGCAAAACCGGTCAGTTCCATACGCGCGCCTGCCGTGAATACGCAAACGGCCGCGAAGCATTCGTCGCGGGCGTGAACCCGAAGAAGGCCGGCGAAGATTTCGAAGGCATTCCGATCTACGCAAGCGTCAAGGAAGCGAAGGCGGAAACCGGCGCGACCGTGTCGGTCATCTACGTTCCGCCGGCAGGCGCAGCGGCTGCGATCTGGGAAGCGGTCGAAGCCGACCTGGATCTCGCGATCTGCATCACGGAAGGCATTCCCGTCCGTGACATGATCGAAGTGAAGGACCGCATGCGTCGCGAAGGCCGCAAGACGCTGCTGCTCGGGCCGAACTGCCCGGGCACGATCACGCCGGACGAACTGAAGATCGGCATCATGCCGGGTCACATCCACCGCAAGGGCCGCATCGGCGTCGTGTCGCGTTCGGGCACGCTGACGTATGAAGCGGTTGCCCAGCTGACGGCACTCGGCCTCGGCCAGTCGTCGGCAGTCGGTATCGGCGGCGACCCGATCAACGGTCTGAAGCACATCGACGTGATGAAGATGTTCAACGACGATCCGGACACGGACGCAGTCGTGATGATCGGCGAAATCGGTGGTCCGGACGAAGCCAATGCGGCAGAGTGGATCAAGGACAACATGAAGAAGCCGGTGGTCGGCTTCATCGCTGGCGTCACGGCGCCTCCGGGCAAGCGCATGGGCCACGCCGGCGCGCTGATCTCGGGCGGTGCGGATACGGCCGAAGCGAAGCTGGAAATCATGGAAGCGTGCGGCATCACCGTCACGCGCAACCCGTCGGAAATGGGCCGTCTGCTGAAGAAGGCGCTGTAATATTTCCCCTGGGTTCGTCCTGCAGAAAACGCCGGCTTTGCCGGCGTTTTTTGTTATGCTCGCGCAATGAATTCGTAAGCACCGGGCATGCATCGCGCATGTGCCGGCAATGAACCGGGTCGCCCGAGGGCGGCCGCCGTCCTGCCCGTCACGCCATGCTCGAATTCCTGACGTCGCTCCACTGGGGCGCCGTTCTCCAGATCGTCATCATCGATATCCTGCTCGGCGGCGACAACGCCGTCGTGATCGCGCTCGCATGCCGCAACCTGCCCGCGAACCAGCGGCTGCGCGGCGTCGTCTGGGGCACCGCGGGGGCGATCCTGCTGCGTGTCGCGCTGATCACGTTCGCGGTCGCGCTGCTCGACGTGCCGTTCCTCAAGCTTGGCGGCGGGTTGCTGCTGCTGTGGATCGGCATCAAGCTGATGGCGCCGGCCGGCGACGCGCACGACGACATCAAGCCGGCCAGCCGGCTGTGGGACGCCGTGAAGACGATCGTGATCGCCGATGCGGTGATGAGCCTCGACAACGTGATCGCGATCGCGGGCGCGGCCGAACAGGCCGATCCGTCGCACCGGATCGCGCTCGTGATCTTCGGCCTCGTCGTCAGCGTGCCGATCATCGTGTGGGGCAGCACGCTGGTGCTGAAGCTGCTCGACCGTTTCCCGATCTTCGTGGCATTCGGCGCGGGGCTGCTCGGCTGGATCGCGGGCGGGCTGATCGTGAATGACCCGGTCGGCGACCGCTGGCCGGTGCTCGATACGCCCGAGGTCCTCTACGGCGCGAGCATCGCGGGCGCGCTGTTCGTCGTGGCGATCGGTTACACGCTCAGGAAGCGCCGCGACGTACCGCACGCGCACTGACATTGGCCGTCCGGCCGACTGCCGGATTCACGGCCCGCTGGCTACGATCGAGACGCCTGCCTTTACGGCAGGCGTTTTTCGTTTCCGGAGCCTGCCATGTTCGAAGCCTTTTCCGTTTCCCTGTTCCGTCGCGTGGCCGCCGATCTGCGGCGCGCGAACCGGCCGTCGCCGCGCTGGCGGCCGGCCGGCTTCACGCTGATCGAACTGATGATCGTGCTGGCGATCGTCGGTGTGATCGCGGCCTATGCGATTCCTGCGTACCAGGATTACCTTGCGCGCTCGCGCGTCGGCGAAGGGCTCGCGCTTGCGTCGTCCGCGCGGCTCGCCGTCGCCGACAACGCCGCAAGCGGCGCGAGCCTCGACGGCGGCTACAGCCCGCCGGCCGGCACCCGCAACGTCGAATCGGTTGTGATCGATGGCGAGACCGGCCAGATCACGGTCGCGTTCACCACGCGCGTCACCGCGGCCGGGGCCAATACGCTGGTGCTCGTGCCGTCCGCGCCCGACAAGGCCGATGCGCCCACCGCCCGCGTGCCGCTCAAAAAGGGCGCGATGCAGGCCGGCGCGATCGCGTGGGAGTGCTTCGCCGCCGGCAAGGCGGCGTCGTCGCTGCCCGCGCCGGGGGCCGGGCCGCTACCGGTCGATGCGGCGACGCTGCCCGCGAAATATGCGCCGGCGGAGTGCCGCGCGTAGCGCCGGAGGCGAAGCAGGGCGGCGCGGGCAGCATGCCGGCCGCCGCTTCAGCCGGCCGGGGCGGCCGCGCCGTGTCGGATCGTGGCGCGAAGGCCCCGCACAGAGGGGGGAAAGTTTTGTATAGTGCGCCGGTTGCTGACATCCGGTTCGCTCATGCCTTCTACTTTTTCCCGTTCGTTGCCGCTCGTTGCGCTGGCTGTCGCCCTGATCGTGCCGTACGCGATCACGAATCACACGTATCCGATCCCGACCTTCTATTCCGAGTTTTCGGCACTGGTGCTGTATCTGCTGGTCGGTGTGTCCGTCGTGCTGCTCGCGCGCACGGGCCGCCCGGCCGAGCCGTTTGCGGCGCCGGCCGCGTTCGTCGCGCCGCTCGGGTTCGCCGTGGTGCTCATCGCGCAGGTCGCGCTGATCCCGCTCAAGGTGCCGTCGATGAACTGGCTGGCGGTCGGCTATCTCGCCGCCGCGCTGGTCGCGATGCAGGCCGGCTATGCGCTCGCGCGCGACGGCCTGGCCGAGGCCGTGTCGCGGATGATGGCCGGCGCGCTGCTCATCGGCGGCGTGTTCGCGGTCGGAACGCAGATCGTGCAGCTGTTCCACCTCGAGTCGGCGCTGTCGCCGTTCGTCGTGATATACAACGTCGCGGTCGATCGCCGTCCGTACGGCAACATGGCGCAAGCGAACCATCTGGCCAGCTACATCGCGTTCGCGCTCGCGGGCGCGCTGTATCTCGTGCAGACGCGCCGGCTCGCGGTATGGGCGTGGCTCGTGCTGTCGATCGTGCTGTCCGCCGGTCTGGCGCTGACGGTGTCGCGCGGGCCGTGGCTGCAGGTCGCGGTGATGGTCGTCGCGGGTTTCTGGATGGCGTGGCTCGAATCGCGCCGCGCGCCGGGCAATGCGCGTGCGTGGGCGATCCCGGTCGTGCTCGCGGTGGCGTTCATCGCGGTGAACGTCGCGGTGCGCTGGGCGAACGTCCATTACCACCTGGGTCTCGCGGAATCCGCGGCCGACCGGATGCGTGACGCGGGGCAGATCGCACCGCGCCTCGCGCTGTGGAAGTACGGGCTCGCGATGTTCCGCGAACATCCGCTGCTCGGTGTCGGCTGGGGTGAATTCCCGTCGCACCAGTTCGCGCTCGTGCGCTCGCTCGGCGGTGTCGAGATCGCGAACAACTCGCACGACATCTTCATCGACCTGCTCGCGAAGTCCGGCCTCGTCGGCCTGGGCGTGCTCGTCGTCGCGCTCGTGACGTGGTTCGTGCGCGCGGTGCGCGCGCCGCAGTCGAGCATGCGCGTGTTCGGCTTCGCGCTGATCGGCATCCTGCTGATGCATGCGCTGGTCGAGTATCCGCAGCAGTACATGTTCTTCCTGTTGCCGGCCATGTTCGTGATCGGGCTGCTCGAGGTGAAGTCGCTGCGCATCCTGCCGGGGCGTGCCGCATTCGGGCTGTTCGCGGTGCTGTCGGTCGGCGGCGTGCTGGCGGCGGTGCCGGTGCTGCGCGACTACCAGCGCGCGGAAGTGCTGTATTACGGCAGCGATCCGGCTGCGCAGTACCGCGATGCGCCGTCGCTGCTGTTCGGCGCGTGGGGTGAATACGGTGCGGCCACGCTCCTCCCGATTTCGGCGGACGACCTGCCGGCCAAGCTCGCCGCGCATGAGCGCGCGATCGCGCTGCTGCCCGGCGAGACGGTGCTGCGCCGCTATGCGGCACTGCAGGCGCTGGCCGGCCGCGAGGCCGACGCGCTCGACACCGTCGCACGCCTGCACGTGTTTGCGAAGGAGTTGAAGGACTGGCCGCAACAACTGGCCGCGCTGTACAAGCTGTGCGATCAGCAGCCGGCGCTGAAGCCGTTCAAGGCGGCGGTCGTCGCGAAATACGGCGAAGTGCCGGCCGATGCGGCCGACGACGAGGACGACGACGAATCGGATTGATGCGTGCAGCGCCTGCCGGAACGGGGAATTCCGGCATGTGCCGCGCCGTGAGGGAGCGGCGGTGCGCGTCGGGTGTTAGCGCCCGGCGCGAACCCGACGATTCCGGCCGCGCATCGATTACCTCGCGGATTGCATGGATTCCGGCTGAAGGCCCGGCGATTCGCGTCAACCATTGTCAAATCGCCGCCGCTCGCCGGGGAGGGCGTGCACAATGCGCGAAAGCGCTCGCGTGCCGACCCGTGTGAGGCGAGGGCAGCGCGAACACAGGCAACACCCCGGTCACCCGGGAAGTCCGCCACGCAGGATCGCGGCCGAGCATCGATCGGCCGTGCGGCCGTAACGGGGCGCCGGTCCGATGGCCGCGGCGCAGTGTGATGCATGCGATGCGGCCGGGCGACGTGTTCCGGTGCGCGGTGCGTGTGTCCGGAACAGTGCTGAAGAACGATATTCGACCATGGCTATTCGCTCGACCTACCTGATCCTGCCCGCCGTCGCGATGCTGTTTTCCGGCTGCGCGATGCTGTCGTCGTCGCAGGAAAGCAAGCTGACCTGTCACATTCCACGCGCCGTCTATCCGGATTCCGCGAAGCCGCTCACGCGCCCGGCGACCGTGCTCGTGCGTGCGCTGATGACGACGTCCGGCGAAGCGCAGAACGTCACCGTGACGACGAGCAGCCGCAATGCGGCGGCCGACCGCGCGGCCGTCGACGCGATGACGCACGCGAGCTGCGTGCAGACGGGCGCGACCGCGAACCCGTTCCTGCTGACCCAACCGTTCGTGTTCGAGCCGCAGCGCGGCCAGTGAGGCGTGGGCGGTGTGACCCGCGTAGAGGTGCCCGCCGCCTCGTTGTGCATGGCAGCCGACAGTCGATGCGCACGGCCGTTACGGCACGCGTGTCCAACGTTCAGTGCTGCGGCATCAGGTTCGCGCCGCGGCAAGCCGGCTCGGCCGCGGTACTCAGCCCGAGCAGCGTGAATCCGTAGCGCTCCTGGCGAATCAGCGCATAGTGCCGCGCGACCGTTTCCCCGGTGGTGCCCGTCAGATCGAGTTCCACTTGGAAGCGATCCTTGCTGTCCGAGCAGCCGCGCACCGGGCCATACGCGAACCCCCTGCCGGCCACCTTGCTGGCCTTGTCGAACGCCTGCCGGCCTTTCAGCGCGGCCGCTGCTGCGGCGGGCTCGCTTCAGTCGCGCGCGAGCGCATCATCTGCCTTCAGCCATTCATCGACGAAATCGCGGCCGTTGAGCGCGACGGGCTGTACGCGCTGCACGGTGTCGCCGTCGACGCGGTAGCGGAAGATGCCCGCCGCGTCATCACGTCGCTGTCCATCGAGCCGACCGTCGCGCGCACCTCGAAGCCGTCGGGGCGCACCTTGAACCGGATTGGGTTGTCGTCGAGCACGTAGCTGTTCTCGGAATGACCGCAAACATCATCAGCAGTTGAGGATGTAGCCGTCCGCGATAGTCCATGCTGTCGTCAGGAGCTTGACCGCATCGGCCTCAGGAACGACTTGGGGTTCTCCGTGGCGTGGGGCCTGCGCTGCATTTTCCAGTAGCCTCGTCGCTGATTCATCGCACCCGGCAATCTCGCGCAGTGTCTTCCACTGAGTTGTCTTGTCCTTCGGGTCCAGTGATCGAGTAGCGATGCAATGGTGGCGAAGCGATTCGATGGCTCGATAGCAGTGGAAGGCAACATCGTCCGGTTCCTTCATCGCGGTGATAAGGTCGCGTAAGCACCGATGAAGGAAGACTCCCGGTTCGCCTCGCAGCTTAGGACGCATGGCTGCAATGCGGGCATGCAGATCGACTCCCCGATGCAGTTCGCCGATGCAAGGAACGTCGATGCCGAAAACGACATCGAGACCGACTTCCGGGCAGATGGCCCGCCGTATTTCCACATCATAGGTGTGGCCGAGAAGGAAGCCCACAATGTCCATTTCCAGCTGGACCACGTACCTGACTGCGTTGCGCAGGTCCAAGGCATTCCACTCGACTTCCGTCTCGACCCATACAGCCACCTGATTCATGAGAATCCGAACGTCAGCTTTCGCATCCACCCCGGATACAACGTGCTTGAACTTAGGGGAGATGTGGTGATCGGGTATCTGCGCTCGTTCGGGATGGACCACGCCATCGAGGAAATATCTGTAGGTCATTTCGGTGTCGTCAGGCGATCAATCCCGCTCGTCCGCTGGCAACGGACATTCAACCTCGATCAACCGCTTCCTCGCGACCGCAAGCTGTTCTTCCGTGAACAGATCGCGCCACGGTTTCTGAAGGACAAGATATTCGACGCTTAGTCGGAGGTTTTCCCGTCCACGGAGAAAGAGTTCAGTGAACCCTTCCGATGGCTTGTTTGTTGCCAGCAGTCGGTTCGCAGTCTCCTTGCCACCGTGTTCGTTCACCATCCGCAAGAAGTATGTCGCGTGGTATGGCGGCTTCAACCGTCGGGCGGCGTCATAAATGCCGCGCATCGCTTGGTCGAATTGTTCGATGGTCTTGTCGGTCATGTTTTAACTAGTCGCCGTGATAATCATGAAGCCTGCATCGTGGTCCGCCGCGCCGAATTTGAGACCCTGGGGCGCTAACATTCCGCCAGTTGGTTTTTGCAGTCGGACGGACTGCAAGGGCTTATCGGTTCAGGCGGACGAAGATAGCTTATACGCTAAACGTATGATCGCAATCGAGGCATTTGTAGTTGTCGAGGACATGCGAGTCCACCATCTCGCCAGCTTTTGAGCCTACAACTGCGCCGGTGGCGGCACCACCCAATGCGCCCAAAATACCACCGGCGATGCCGCCAAGCAGGGTTCCGACGACAGGAACTAGCGAACCGATTGCAGCACCCGCGGCCGCGCCTTCGCCTGCGCCGAGCCAGCCTCCCACTGCCCCTGCGCCCGCCCCAACCGCAGTGCCTGCTTTTTTCCCGTAATTTCGCTTATCTACCTGCGGGCTGTTGCATTTCGGGCAAGTGATAGCCATTTTGAGATCCTCCGTGCTTGTTCGTTACGACATGGTTAGAAGGGGGGCGCCTGCGATAGGGGGGGGCGTCCGCATAACTCAGTGTAGTTATCGACCGCTTAGGCCCTTTCTTTATGGATTGCCGGTAACCAATCTCACGTCTCGTGATGGCCCAGACAGGATTGTGCTGACCAGCCTACGAGCAATGTGAATCGGGTGTGCCTCAGGCGAACCGGGTCGAGACTTTTCTCAAAATGGTTCACACCGAGCCCATAAAAAAACTGATTCAGTGCGAACCATGCTGCTCAGGTCACCGAAGAAGGCCAATGATTGTTCGTGCACACTCATAGACCGCTGGAAGTAGCTACCTATTCGATGATGCCCTCCCGCTCTGTGCCGTCGATTGGCTGATTTGCAGTGACTTTACCGAAATAAAGATACACACCAGTTAGCAGGCTAACTTTTCCGCCGAATATCGTTCCATACAAAATCTGAACGCCAAGACTGGACGCGGTCGACTGGAATGTGTAGTTATTAGTCAAGCCGTGGCCTTGAATGTATTGCTGCGTCATATCATCGGGCGCGTTTGGGGTTGTGCCTGCACCAATTAACTCGTAATCGGCTGGCACTCCATTTCTAGAATATCTGATCAACTCCGAAACAGGGGCCACTGGAATTTTTGTTGTATCTTTGCTTCCAATGCTAAGATTTTTTAGCATGGCTGATGGGACGGATCGGCTGGGGCTAAAATTTATTTGGTGAGATTGATTTTCCCCTGGATTAACTGGAGCCAAAAATCGAATATTCACCCTCAGTGCCGGCAGTGTGCTGATATTGGAAAGGCTGAGTGTTAAATAGTCTTCGCTATCCGATGCCCATTTCTCAATTTTAGCGGAGGCTAAGTCCAATTTGGTTGGATTCGAGGCTTCGATATATCTCTCTATTTTTGCGAGTGCGTCTGCCGCATCCTTTGCGACAGAGAATTTCGGGCAGTACTGCGCAGGGAATGATCTTGGTGTGGCCGCATTAACTACAATATTGCAGTCGCCGGTGACGATTTGCGCATTCCCTGCACCTTCAGCGCTAGTGGACAACGAGGGGAATGAAGAGAGTGCGGCAACTAGAGCGATGAGCGAAATTTTCACTTTCACTTCTGTTTCCCCGCTTGGTTGGTAACATTATTGTTCGAGCCATTCACCACCTGGACATTATTGGACAAAAGGCCTCCCGTATTAATGCCGGTGACAACAGGAGCCGACGACCCCGAAGCGGGTGCAATCGGGGCCGCATTTAGTTGTACATTCCCTACGGATGAAGATGCGCCTTGCGCAACACTGTTGCCATTGCCATTGCCATTGCCATTGCCATTGCCATTGCCATTGCCATTGCCATTGCCATTGCCATTGCCATTGCCATTGCCATTGCCATTGCCATTGCCATTGCCATTGCCATTGCCATTGCCATTGCCATTGCTTGATTGTGCTCGCGCGTTCTCAACCGAGCCTCGATTCTGGCCTAAGACTGCACCGGCAGATACAAGGAGAACACCAAGGGAGGTGAGGAAAAAGCACACAACCGCCAGTTGGATGATTTTTTTATCCGATTTCTTGGTTTTCAGCACGGCGAAGACGACGCCAGACGCGACTGAAACCACGAAAGCAGCGCAGACAATAGGATTATTAAGATATGGAGCCCAAGCTCCGGATTCAATTGCCACTCAACCACCTCCTAGTCGTCCATTGATCACGAGCGCATTTATTGCACCCACATGGATAACGGCATGAATTAATCAGATCTTTACATTGGCATGACCCTAGCCCACAAAACTGTCCCATTTGAAAGTGGAAAATTCCGGCATGGCGTTGTCATCGAGACCAGGAGGTCATGCCGTGAAGAAGAGCAAGTTCACCGAGGAACAGATCACATACGCATTGAAGCAGGCCGAGCTGGGCACGCCTGTCGCGGAGGTGTGCTGCAAGATGGGGATCAGCGACGCGACGTTCTACAATTGGCGGACGAAATATGGCGGGCTGTCGCGCTCGGAACTGCGCCGGCTGAAGCAACTTGAGGAAGAGAACGCCAAGCTCAAGCGGCTCGTGGCCGATCTGTCGCTGGACAAGGCCATGCTGCAGGACGTGCTGTCAAAAAAGCTCTGAAGCCTTCTCGGCGCCGTGAGCTTTTCACTGACTTGATGCAGCGTTTCGGCGCAAGCCAGCGGCAGACCTGCGCGTTATTGCAGCTGTCCCGCACGGTCTACCGCTACGAGTCGGTCGCGCGGGATCAAAGCGCATTGGAAATGCGCATCAAGGAGATCACGGAAGTGCGAGTGCATTACGGTGCGCATCGGCGGAATTCGCCCGCCAGTGCACCGATCGGGCCGGCTCGGCCCGCCCCGAAGAGCCGGAATTTTCCAACTAAGACTGGGACGGAAATTGGGCCAGCCTCAGAATTGAAGCCATTCCAGTTTCTTGTGGGACCGGAGTGGGACAAGATCGATTTTTCGTATGCCAGCAGTCAGATTCGAGGCGATTTCGTCAAACGAAGGTGATACCGGGGTGGCCGGTATGGAATCGAAGAAAGGATTTACGAAACGGAGTCTTATTCCTCCGCCTTCCAGTCCCCCGACTTCCCGCCGCGTTTCTCGCGCACGCTCACATCGGTGATCACCATCCCGCGATCGACGGCCTTGCACATGTCGTAGACGGTCAGCAGCCCGACCTGCACGGCGGTCAGCGCTTCCATCTCGACGCCGGTGCGCCCGAACGTCTCGACCTGCACGACGCAGTGGACGCCGGGCAGCGCGTCGTCGAGTTCGAACTCGACGGCCACGCGCGTCAGCGCGAGCGGATGGCACAGCGGGATCAGGTCGGCCGTGCGCTTGGCGCCCTGGATGGCCGCGATGCGCGCGACGCCGAGCACGTCGCCTTTCTTGGCCTTGCCGTCGCGGATCAGCGCGAACGTGGCCGGCAGCATCCGGATCGTGCCGCGCGCGATCGCGATGCGTTGGGTTTCCTGCTTGCCGCCGACGTCGACCATGTGCGCATGGCCGGCGGCGTCGAAATGGGTGAGTCCTGACATGTCTTCCTCTAGTGGAACGGCGGGCGCGAGCACGTCCCGCGATCGCGCATCGCGATTGGCCGGGGCATCGAATCCCGTCTCTGCGCCCCGCTCCGATCCAACGGCTCAACGGGCGCCTATCATAGCAGGGGCATGCGCGGCGCCGGGGACGCAGATGGCGTCCATGCCGAACGGGACAGTCACGCTGCCGCCGGTACAATGACCCGAATATTCAGACCAAACGCCGCGATGCGCGCCCGGCGCGCGGGACGGCGTCGTTTTCATCCTGCCATGCGTGTCAAACAGTTGCTTGCCGTGTCGCTGTCGGTGGCGCTCGCATTGCCGCCGAGCGGCCGTGCGCAGAGCGCGTCCGCGCCGCCGCTCGAATCGGCGGCCGGCGGCGCGCGGTCGATTTCCACCGTGCCGTCCGGCATCGCGGCCGGCGTGTTCGGCACGTACGGCGGCGCGGAGAGCCGGTTTTCGGACGCAGGCGGCGCGTCGGCGCCGGCCGCGAGCCTGCGCGCGCCGCTTCGCTCGCTGGAACTGCCCGACCTGGGCGACGGCTCTGGCGGTTCGCTGACGCCGCAGGCCGAGCGCCGGCTCGGCGAGCGCGTGATGCGCGAAGTGCGGCGCGATCCCGACTATCTCGACGACTGGCTCGTGCGCGACTACCTGAACGCGATGGCGGCGCGGCTCGCGGCCGCGGCGGCCGCGCGCTTCATCGGCGGCTACACGCCGGACTTCGACCTGTTCCCGGTGCGCGATCCGCAGATCAACGCATTCTCGATGCCGGGCGGCTTCATCGGGATCAACAGCGGCCTCGTCGTCACGACACAGACGGAGTCGGAACTCGCATCGGTGGTCGGCCACGAGATGGGGCACGTGCTGCAGCGGCACATCGCGCGGATGATCGGCGCGAACGAGAAGACCGGCTACACGGCGCTCGCGACGATGCTGCTCGGTGTGCTGGCCGGCGTGCTCGCGAGAAGCGGCGACCTCGGCAGCGCGATCGCGATGGGCGGGCAGGCGTATGCGGTGGACAACCAGCTGCGCTTCTCGCGTTCGGCCGAGCGCGAGGCCGATCGCGTCGGCTTTCAGCTGCTCGCGGGCGCGGGCTATGACCCGTACGGGATGCCGGGCTTCTTCGAGCGGCTCGACCGTGCGTCGATGGGCGATGCGGGCGTGCCGGCGTACGCGCGCACGCACCCGCTGACCGGCGAGCGGATCGCCGACATGGAGGATCGCGCGCGCCGCGCACCGTACCGGCAGCCGCGCCAGTCGCCCGAATACGGGTTCGTGCGTGCGCGGCTGCGCGTCCTGCAGAACCGCGCGCCGACCGACATCGCGGCCGAGGCGCGGCGGATGCAGTTCGAGATCGACGATCGCACCGCGCCGAACGTCGCGGCGAACTGGTACGGCATCGCACTCGCGGATGCGCTGCTCGGCGAGTACGACGCGGCCG
>NZ_JAAGPC010000376.1:0-2201 GCF_017104595.1 Burkholderia sp. Tr-20390
TCACGGGCACGCCGCCCTCGCGCCGGCCCGCGCTCGCCTTCAGCCCGCTGACGAGGCCGGCCACGTACAGCCGTTCGGTGTCCGTCAACGGCGGCGGCGCGAGGTCGGCCACGCCGAGCGCGGCCGCGAAAGTGTCGATGTCTGCCATGTCGGATTCCTGTGAAGCAAGCGTCGGTGCGGGCGCGGGCAGCGTGTCGTCGGCGCGTGCATCGGCTTGCGCGGTCGCTTCAACGACGGACGTGAACGCATCCGTCTCGACGCGCCGCAGCGCGACCGCGCAGTATTTCAGTTCGGGTTGCTGCGATTCCGGATCGATCGCGTCGTTCGTCACGGCGTTGATGCACAGGTCGTCGCCGTACACGTCGTTCCAGTGCATCGGCGCGAAGCAGTTGCCGCGCCGCACGCGCTCGGTCACGACGGCCGGCAGCACCGCGCGGCCGCGCGCCGAGCGGATCTCGACGCTGTCCTTCGCGGCGATGCCGAGCGCGCTCGCATCGTCCGGGTGCAGTTCGACGAACGGGCGCGGGTTGAGCTTGTTCAGCATCGCGACCTTGCCCGTCTTCGTCATCGTGTGCCACTGATGCTGCAGCCGCCCGGTGTTCAGCACGATCGGGAACGTGTCGTCCGGCAGCTCGGCCGGATCGACATGCGGCCGCGCGAAGAAGCGCGCCTTGCCCGACGGCGTCGGGAACGCGAGGCGCGGCACGTCGGTCGCGTCACCGTTGCTCGCCGCGCGCAGCGTCTGACTCACGCCGTCGTTCAGGTAGCGGATCGGGTGCCGCTCGCGCGCGGTGCCCGGCGCGACCGGCCACTGCACGGGCCCGTCGCGCAGCGCCGCATGGCTCGCGCCGCGCAGGTCGTAGCCGGTCGCCGGATTCGAGAAGCGCACGATCTCGTCGAACACGTCGGCCGCCGACGCATAGTCGAACGCATCGCCGAAGCCCATCGCACGCGCGACTTCCGCGACGATGCGCCAGTCGGGCAGCGCGTCACCGGGCGGCGCGACCGCCGCGCGCATCAGCGTCATGTTGCGCTCGGAGTTGACCATCACGCCGTCGCCCTCGGCCCACAGCGCGCCGGGCAGCAGGATGTCCGCATAGCGGTTGGTCTCGGTGTCGAGGAAGGCGTCCTGCGCGATCACGAGCTCGGCGGCCTGCAGCCCGGCGATCACGTTCTGCCGGTTCGGCACCGTCGCGACCGGGTTCGTGCAGATGATCCAGCACGCCTTGATGTCGCCGGCCGCCATCCGCGAGAACAGGTCCACCGTGCCTTGCCCCGCCTCCTTGCGCAGCGTGCCGGCCGGCACGCGCCACAGGTTCTCGACGAAACGGCGATCGTCGTCGGACGCCACCGAGCGCTGGCCCGGCAGCCCGGGGCCCATGTAGCCCATCTCGCGCCCGCCCATCGCGTTCGGCTGGCCGGTCAGCGAGAACGGACCGCTGCCGGCGCGGCAGATCTTGCCCGTCGCGAGATGCAGGTTGCAGATCGCATTGGTGTTCCACACGCCGTGCGTGCTCTGGTTGAGCCCCATCGTCCAGCAGCTCATCCACTCCGGCGCATCGCCGATCCACTCCGCGGCCGTGCGCAGGTCGGCTTCCGCGAGCCCGGTGATGTCGGCGACACGCTCGGGCGTGTAGTCGGCGAGGAACGCGGGCATCGCGTCCCAGCCTTCGGTGTACGCGTCGATGAACGCAGCATCCGTGCGGCCGTTCGCATGCAGCAGATGCAGCAGCCCGTTGGTCAGCGCGAGATCGGTGCCCGGCCGGATCTGCAGGAACAGGTCGGCCTTGTCGGCCGTGCCGGTGCGGCGCGGATCGACGACGATCAGCTTCGCGCCGGCCTTCACGCGATCCATCATCCGCAGGAACAGGATCGGATGACAGTCGGCCATGTTCGCGCCGATCACGAAGAACAGGTTCGCGCGATCGAAATCCTGGTACGACCCGGGCGGGCCGTCCGCGCCGAGCGACTGCTTGTAGCCGGTACTCGCGCTCGCCATGCAGAGGCGCGAATTCGACTCGATGTTGTGGGTGCCGACGAAGCCCTTCGCGAGCTTGTTGACGAGGTATTGCGCCTCGATCGACATCTGCCCCGAAACGTAGAACGACAGCGCGTCGGGCCCGTGCGCGTCGAGCACCGCGCGCAGGCGGCGCGCGGTATCGGCGATCGCGTCGCGGGCCGGCAGCGGCACCAGGTCCGCC
>NZ_JAAGPC010000377.1:0-2287 GCF_017104595.1 Burkholderia sp. Tr-20390
CCCACACGAGCGCGTCGCAGGCCGGCGTGCCGCCGGCCGCGTAGATCGCGTACAGGCCGCCGGCTTCCAGTTGCGTCCACGTATCGGGCAAGCCGTCGATCGCGAGCCGGCTCACCGTGCCGATACGGCCGCCGGCCGGCGCGCCCAGCAGCGCGCGCAGGCGGCCCAGCAGGCCGGCGGCGCCGAGCGCGGGACGGGTGGCATCGAGTTCCGTGTTCACGGCGTTCCCCTAGTAATCCGAATAAAGCCGCACCGGCGTCGGCGTGACGAGCCAGCTGCGTTGCGCGCGCGCGTCGAACGCATAGCGCAGGTACACGAGCGCCGAACTCGGCGCGTAGTCGTGCGACCGGTCGACCTTCAGCTGCGCGCCGACGCTCAGGTGCGGGTTCACGCGGTACTCGACGATCCCGTTGATCCCGTACGAGAACGACACGCCGCGCGTCGAGCTGCCCGTGTACACGAACCCGGCCGCCACCTGCGCGGCCCGCTGATCCGACGACATCGGGTAATACAGCGAATCCTTCTCGTAGCTGTTCGAGATCCCGCCCGTGACGGTCAGGTCCCACGACAGCGCATCGTGCCGCCCCGCCCATTCGATCGGCACGCCGAGCGACAGGTAGCGTTGCGGGCTGTAGTAGCCGCCCTGCCCGTACGTGTAGTAGCGCAGGTTCTCCGCGTAGTGCCATGCGTTGCCGACGAGCCCGGTGCTGACCTTCATCGTCGCGCGCTCGTACACGGGTACCGTGAAGCCGGTGCGCAGCGTGACTTCCGCGTTGCGTTCGACGTTGCGGCCGGACAGCACGCCCGCGCCGAGTTCCGCGAACAGGTTCGTGCGGCCGACGTCGACCGACGCGCGCACGGTCACACCGTCGCGGCGCACGCCGCCCCAGACCGCGCCCGTCCACGGGTCGCGCATCCCCGAGTACGACAGCACGCTGCTCGTTTCCGGCCGCCGCGACGCATTCACCGAGAAACTGGCCGGGCCGGCGTCGAAGCGATAGCGCACGCCGCCGACCAGGTAATGCACGGGGAAACCGAGCGGCGACGTGCCGAAATCGAAGCGCCATGCGTCCGTCAGGTAGCCGGCGCCGAGCGCGACGCCCGTGGCGGTCTGGTGCAGCGAGCCCGGCGGATTCGCGATCGATGCGGGGGTCAGCGCGTTCTTTGCCTTGAGATCCGCGTAGCTGCCGAACGTGGTGAGCGAATACGCGTTCGGATTGCTCGTGTCGAGCGTGCCCGGGTCGAGATGCACGGTGTCGATCTGCGCGAACACGTGCCCGTCGTAGCGGATCGGCATCTGCATGTAGATCGGCACCTGCTGCGCGCGATACGACGAGATGCCTTCGTCGCCCGACTTGTAGGCGGGCGTCCAGCCGGTTTCGATCTCGGGATTGCGCCGCTGCTGGAGATCCGCGAACGCGGCCTGCGCAGGCGTCAGCCCGTCACGGCCCGGGCTCACGCCCGTCGTGCGCTCCTGCGACTGCGACAACCGGTACAGCGACGCCGCATCGTCATAGCGCCCCTGCGCCTCGGCCACGCGGCCGGCCGCGACCGTCACGTCCGGGCGCGACGGATACGCGGCATGCAGCCGGTCGGTCACCTGCCCGGCTTCGTCCGGACGGCGCAGCGCATTCAGGCGGCGCACGGCCGACAGTTGCGTGTCGACGTCGTCGTCCGGCGTGCGGGCCAGCACCGCCTGCACGCGCGCAAGCGCCGCGGCCCGATTGCCGCTGTCCTCGTCGATGCGGGCCAGCGCGAGCTGCGTATCCGCATCGTCCGGCGTGCGCGCGACGGCCGGCGCAAGCGCGGCGCGCGCCGCATCGTAATGGCCTTGCGCACGTTCGAGATCGGCCAGTTCGAGCGCATAACGCTTGTCCGCGCGGCCGGCCGGGCTCGCGCGATCGAGCCGCTTGCGCGCCTGCGCGTAATCCTGCTGCGCGATCGCGTCGTCCGTCTGCCGCAGCACGAGCCGCAGCGACTGGTCCTCGATCCTCGCCGTCTGTGCGGGCGTCAGCGACGGTTCCCGGCGCAGCGTGTCGAGCCATGCGGCGAGCGCGTCGTCGCGCCCCGCGCTGCCGAGCAGGTCGCCGTAGCGCAGCCGCACGTCCGCGTCGGCGTCGCGCGGGTGCGCGGCGATCCAGTCGTGCAACGGTGCGAGCCCGCGGTCGGGTTCGCCCGCGTCGATCCATTGCGCGCCGATCGCGGCGAGCATGTCGGGATCGTCCGGCGCACTCGCCTGCGCTTGCGCGAGCGACGCGGCAAACGCCGTGCGGTCGCCGCGCGCGAG
>NZ_JAAGPC010000378.1:0-2116 GCF_017104595.1 Burkholderia sp. Tr-20390
GGCGAGCAGGTGCGTGGCCGCGCGGCGCCGGCGGGTTGCCGGCACCCTGAGCCGGCGCCGGGGAACGGGTAAGCGCGGGCTAGGCTCGCCGCCGCCGCGCCGTTACACTCCGACGATTTCCGTCGCCACGCCGCTTGCGCCCGTTTCGTCATGACCGTCACCGCCCGCCCGTCGTCCGCGGCCCTGCAGGGCACGCTCTATGTCGCGCTGTCCGCCGCCGCATTCGGTGCGATGGCGATCTTCGGCCGCTACGCGTATGCGGCCGGCGTCGACGTGCTCGGGCTGCTGATCGTGCGCTTTGCGATCGGCGGCGCGGTGCTCGCCGCGATCGCACGGCATCGCCGTGTCGCGTGGCCGCGCGGGCGCGCGCTCGCGCCGCTCGTGGCGATGGGCGCGCTCGGCTACGTCGGGCAGTCGTTCTGCTATTTCAGCGCGCTGCAGCATGCGCAGGCGAGCCTCGTCGCGCTGCTGCTGTACCTGTATCCGGCGTTCGTCACGCTGCTGGCCGCGTGGTGGCTCGGCGAGCGCCTCACGCGCGCGAAGGCCGTCGCGCTCGTGCTGTGCGTCGCGGGTTCGGCGCTGATGGTCGGCGGCGGGCATGGCGAACCGCTCGGGATCGCACTCGCGCTGGCCGCCGCGGTGATCTATTCGCTGTACATCGTCGGCGGCACGAAGGCGACGCGCGGCGTCGATCCGCTCGCGACCACCGCGATCATCTGCCTGTCGGCCACCGCGACGCTCGTGGCGATCGCCGTCGTGCGGACCGCCGCGTTCGGCGCGCCGCCGCGCTGGCCCGCGACGGCCGGCGGCTGGGCGTCGATGCTTGCGATCGCGCTCGTGTCGACGGTGGCGGCGATGCTCGCGTTCTTTGCCGGGCTCGAACGGCTCGGGGCCGCGCGCACGTCGATGCTGTCGACGCTCGAACCGGTCGTGACGGTCGCGCTTGCGGCGCTGCTGTTCGGCGAAGCGCTGTCGCCGCTGCAGTGGGCGGGTGGCGTCGCGATTCTGGCTGCCGTGCTGGCGCTGGTGCGCGCGGGCGGTGCGGCGGCAGACGACGCGACGGCGACGTCCAACGCGTAAGTCGGGAAGGGGGAAGCGGGGCGGCAGCGCGGGTGGCGGCTGCGGTATGCCGGCCGGCCAACGGCCGACGCGGCGTGCGTCGTGCGCCTGGCCGTCTGGCGCCGGGCGGCCTGCGGCCTGTCAGCCGCGGTGGCGCATCACTCGTTCGGCGGCGGCGTCTTCGGCCGGAATTCGCACAGCGGCTCGATCGCGCAATGCCAGCACTCGGGCTTGCGGGCCTTGCACACGTAGCGCCCGTGCAGGATCAGCCAGTGATGCGCGTCCTGCAGGAATTCCTTCGGCGTGAACTTCTCGAGCGCGGTCTCGACGGCGCGCACGTCCTTGCCCGGCGCGAGCCCGGTGCGGTTCGCGACGCGGAAGATATGCGTGTCGACCGCGATCGTCGGCTGGCCGAACGCGGTGTTCAGCACGACGTTCGCGGTCTTGCGGCCGACGCCCGGCAGCCCTTCGAGCGCTTCGCGATCGGCCGGCACCTCGCCGTCGTAGCGGTCCAGCAGGATCCGGCACGTCGCGACCACGTTCTTCGCCTTGGTCCGGTACAGGCCGATCGTCTTGATGTACTCGGTGACGCCTTCTTCGCCGAGTGCGACGATTTGTCGCGGGGTGTTCGCGACCGGGAACATCTTCCGCATCGCCTTGTTGACCGATACGTCGGTCGCCTGCGCGGACAGCATCACGGCGATCAGCAACTCGAACGGCGTCGAGTATTCGAGCTCGGTGGTCGGATGCGGATTGAGGTCCTGCAGCGTTTCGTAGATCGCGCGTCGTTTGCTGGCGTTCATGGAGCGTTCGGGTCGGGCGGTGCGGACGGGCCATCCGGGCCGTCGTTGCCTGCGTCGTTCTTTTCGTCGTTGCCGCTCGCGGCGGCCGCCTCGGCGTCGCGCTGGGCCTGCTGTTCGGCGAGCCGCTTGCGGCGCGCCTCGGCCGCGTCGATCTGCGCCTGGACGGCCGCGCTCACGCCTTCGGTGTTCTTCGGCCCGGCGCCTTGCCCGGACAGCTCTTCCTTCTTCTTGCGCGCGCGTTCGAGCGCGGCGGC
>NZ_JAAGPC010000379.1:0-234 GCF_017104595.1 Burkholderia sp. Tr-20390
TAAAAAAAAAAAAAAAAAAAAATAATATAGTCTTTTTATCACTCTAATTCACCCCCTTACTTTACTCCTTCCTCTTCTTTTCTTTCTAATCGCTTCTGCTTCCCATGCTTCTTCTCCTCTCGATTAGATGCCTCTCATTCTTTACTCTCCTACTCACTGTATCCCACTCATACTTACTCGTCCATCCCACCGTCGCACCTCTATATTGTCTGTCCCTCGATGCCCTCTACCCCT
>NZ_JAAGPC010000380.1:0-2265 GCF_017104595.1 Burkholderia sp. Tr-20390
TCGCGGGCAGGTCCGGCGCGCCGAACACGGTGACGCCCGGCACGAGCGCGGCCTCGGCGGCGCTGGCGAGCGGCAGGTACAGCTCGGGGGCGTTCGACGCGGCGGCGGAGCCCGGCTCCGGGCCGACCCCTTGGCCACCGTTGGCTGAACCGGAGAGCGTGCCGGAACCCGAGCCTAAAGCCGCGCCACTTTCGGCTGATTGCCCATCCCGCGCCACGCCGCACGCCATCGCGAACGCGCCGCGCATCGGCCGCAGCGCGCCGGTCAGCGACAGCTCACCCGCGAATTCGCGGCCGGCCAGCGCGTCGGCCGGGATCTGGCCGTTCGCGGCGAGGATGCCGAGCGCGATCGGCAGGTCGAACCGTCCCGACTCCTTCGGCAGGTCGGCCGGCGCGAGGTTGACGGTGATGCGGCGCACGGGGAATTCGAAGCCGCAGTTCTGCAGCGCGGCGCGCACCCGCTCGCGGCTTTCGCGGACTTCGAGATCGGGCAGGCCGACGATCGAGAACGACGGCAAGCCGTTGGCGAGATGGACTTCGACGGTGACGTCCGGCGCACGGCCGGAGGCGGGCGCGCGACTGCGCACCACGGCGAGCGACATGGCGAGGCTCCTGTAAGCAAGACGGACGACGGCCGTTCGAGGCCGCATGCCGCGGGAATCGGAGGAATCGGTGCGCGCTTGCCGGCGTGGCGCGGGGAAAGAACGAGGAACAGCGGAACGACGGACTGCGAAGAGCGATGAACAGCGAAGAGCGGGGTGCTGCGGAGAACGACGGGCGACGAAGAGCGATACGGTGACTTCAGTGCTTCAGTGCTTGAGGCGGCGGGCGCGGGCCGCACGAGGCGGCCCGCGCCCGGACCTTGCGGCCGGGCAGGGCGTCAGGCTTGCGGCGCGGCGAGCTTCTGCTCGAGTTCCGCGACGCGCTTCTCGAGTTCCTCGAGGCGCACGCGGGTGCGGGCGAGCACTTGCGCCTGCGTGTCGAATTCCTCGCGCGTGACGAGATCGAGTTTCGAGAAGCCTTGCGACAGCATGGCCTTCACGTTGCGCTCGACGTCCTTGGCCGGCGAGTTTTTCAGCAGATCGCTGACGCGCGACTGCAGATCGTTGAAAACGTCGCTGGGTTGCTTCATGTGATTCCCCTTCCTTGCACAAAAAATGTGCATCTTCAGTTGCGTACGTGCCCATGATGCACGCATGACCGGAAATGGTGCGCCCGGAGCGCGAATTCCGGGCATGGCGCCCGCATGGGTGAATGCCCCGGCGATCCGGGACGTGCGTGCACTCTAGCAACGATCCTTTCGCCGCGCCAGCAAACCGGGCCACGTTGGCCATTCGGCCGGGCTTCCGCACCTTACATCACGCGATGCGACCCCTTGGTGAAGCCCTTTGAAACGGTGCTCGAACCGACTTGGCATGCGAGTTGCTGAGAAGAGTCCGTTACAACATTCCAACCAATTCGACGGGACAACCCAGCGAGAGGACTTCATGAAACTCATTACCGCAATCATCAAGCCGTTCAAGCTCGATGAGACGCGCGAAGCGCTGTCGGCGCTTGGCGTCTCGGGCATCACGGTGACGGAGGTGAAAGGGTTCGGTCGGCAGAAGGGGCACACCGAGCTGTACCGCGGCGCCGAATACGTGGTCGATTTCCTGCCGAAGATGAAGATCGAGGCAGCCGTGTCCGACGATCTCGTCGACCAGGCGGTCGAGGCGATCGAGCGGGCCGCGCGCACCGGCAAGATCGGCGACGGCAAGATCTTCGTCACGTCGATCGAACAAGTGATCCGGATTCGCACCGGGGAGACGGGCGCTGACGCGCTGTAACAGAACAGACAAGACAAGCGACAAGAGGAAACCCAAGATGCGCAAACTTCTGATGTCCCTGCTGATGGCCGGCTCGCTGATCGCGGCCGGCGTCGGCCCCGCGCTCGCCGACGACGCGGCGTCCGCCGCGGCTGCGTCCGCGATGGGTGTCGGGGTCCTGCGGTTCGTCGTTCTAGGCGGCGTGGTGGGGGTGGTATTTTCCGTGGCGGCGGCACGCAGCAGCGGCGACGCCGTCGTTGCAGCGGCGGCATGCGTGCTGCTGCGGGCGTGGCTCGACCATCGCCGCACGGTGCTCGCGCAGCACACGGCCGGGCGCGTGCAGGCCACGTTGCGCGCGCGGCTGTTCGACCGGATCGCCGCACTCGGCCCTGCGGGGTTCAGCGGCGAACGCACGGGCGGCGTGATGCTGGCCGTCGTCGATGGCGTCGAACAATTGCAGA
>NZ_JAAGPC010000381.1:0-2202 GCF_017104595.1 Burkholderia sp. Tr-20390
TAGGGCGTCGGCGCCGCGGCGATGCTGCCCAATTCGCTCGCGCTGCTCAACGACGCATGCCGGCACGACCCGCGCCTGCGGGCGCGCGCCGTGGGCGGGTGGACGGCGGCCGGCTCGATTTCGATCGCCGCCGGCCCGGTGGTGGGCGGCGTGCTGATCGCGGCATGGGGCTGGCGCGGCATCTTCCTTGTGAACCTGCCACTGTGTGCAGCCGGGCTGGCGGCTGCCTTTGCATGGATCCCCGCGCGCCGTGCGGCGGCGGCGCCGGCCGCGCCCTCCCGCTCCATCCGCGCACTCGACCTGCGCGGCCAGTTCATCGCAATCGCGATGCTGACCGCGCTGACCGGCGCCGTGATCGAATGGCGGCCGCTCGGCTTCACGCATCCGGTCGTCGCCGGCGGCTTCGCGATGGCCGCCCTCGCCGCGCTCGCGTTCGTCGCGGTGGAAGCGCGCACGGCCACGCCGATGCTGCCGCTCTCGCTGTTCCGCCATCGCACCTTCAGCGCGGCCGTGCTGTTCGGGATCTGCGTGAACCTCACGTACTACGGCACCGTGTTCGTGCTCGCGCTGTACCTGCAGCGCGCACGCGGCGAAACGGCGTTGCAGGCGGGCCTTGCGTTCCTGCCGCTGACCGGCGGCTTCCTGCTGTCGAACCTCGCCAGCGGTCGTGTCGTGGCGCGTCACGGCCCGCGGGCGCCGATGCTAGCGGGCGCGCTCGTCGCCGCGCTCGGCTACGGGTCACTGCATTTCATCGGCGCGTCGACACCGCTGGCCGCCCTGCTCGTGCCGTTCCTGCTGATTCCGACGGGCATGGGTTTCGCGGTGCCGGCGATGACGACCGCCGTGCTCGCGTCGGTCGCGCCCGAACGGGCCGGCATCGCGTCGGCCGTGCTGAATACCGCGCGGCAGGCCGGCGGCGCGATGGGCGTGGCTGCGTTCGGCGCGCTCGCCGGCGGTGGCGGCGCGGCGCAGGTCGTGGACGGGTTGCGGATCGAAACGGCCGTGTCGGTCGCGCTGCTCATCACCGCCGCGCTGCTCGCGACGCGGGTGCGGCCCGATGCGCATCGCGGCGCGTCGTCCACGCGTCAGGTCGTCAGGTCGTGACGGCGGCCGATTGAACTACGGGTGCGGTCACGCGTCACCGACCTTCCTCACGACCGTCTCGGCCGCCTTCAAAGGCCGGCCGTCGTCATGCCGCAGCGCGAGCTTGCGGATCGTACGCCCCGTGCTGCGGTCGACCAGCACCGAATGCGGCTCGCCGCGCGCGAACAGGTTCGCCTCGCCCCACTGCCGCAACATCACGATCACCGGAAACAGCCCTTCGCCCTTTTTGGTGAGCGCGTATTCCTGATACGCGGTGCCGTCGGATGCCGGCACGACTTCGAACACGCCGGCGTCCACCAGCATCTTCAGCCGGTCGGACAGGATGTTGCTCGCGACGCCGAGGCTCGCGCGGAAATCGCCGAACCGGCGCACGCCGTCGAACGCATCGCGCACGATCAGCAACGCCCAGCGATCGCCGACGATATCGGTCGCCCGCGCCACCGGGCACGGCGAATCCGCAAGACTTTTCTGCCTGGCCATGTTCCTCTCCGCAATCTTGCCGGCCGCCTTCGCGGCAACACCGGCCATCCGTGCGCGGACCGCTCGCCCGCCGCATAACAAGTTGCATTTTAAAACTACTTTTCCTACACTCCATACCCGTTTCAATTTGCAACTACTTTGCACGAGGGAACCGATGGAGTCTTCCTGTCATTCCGGCACCGTTGCATCGACCGCGCCGACACATGCCGCGCATCCGGCCGACGGCGGCCGCCTGTCCGCGGCGCGCGTCGCGTTGCTCGCCGTTTGCTGCGCGGCCAGTGTCGCGAACGTCTACTATGCGCAGCCGCTGCTCGATTCGATCGCGCGGGATTTCGGCGTGTCGCAGGCGGCCGTCGGCGGCGTGATCACCGCGACGCAGCTCGGCTGTGGGCTCGCGCTGCTGTTCGTCGTGCCGCTCGGCGACCTGCTGAACCGCAAGCGCCTGATCACCGCGCAGCTTCTGCTGCTGACGGCGGCCTGCATCGGCGTCGCCGCCTCGTCGACGCGCGTCGCGCTGCTGGCCGGGATGGTCGCGGTCGGGCTGCTCGGCACCGCGATGACGCAAGGGCTGATCGCGTGCTCGGCCGCGCTCGCGGGCGCCGGCGAACGCGGGCGCGT
>NZ_JAAGPC010000382.1:0-2040 GCF_017104595.1 Burkholderia sp. Tr-20390
TCGTGCGGCGACTTCGCTGCTCGAGCAGGATTACCCGGGCGACTTTCATCTGATCATCGTCGATGACCACAGCGACGACGGCACCGCCGACGCAGCCCGCGCGGCCGCGCTCGCGATCAACCGCGCCGACCGGCTGACCGTGCTGGCCGCGAAGCCGCTGCCGGCCGGCTGGTCGGGCAAGGTGTGGGCGCAGTCGCAGGGGATCGCCGCGGTGCAGACGCTCGGCCTGCCGGCCGACTACCTGCTGCTGACGGATGCCGACATCGGCCATCCGCCCGACGCCGTCGCGCAGCTCGTCACGCGCGCGCAGGCCGAGAACCGTGATCTCGTGTCGCTGATGGTGCGGCTGCGCTGCGATTCGTTCTGGGAAAAGGCGCTGATCCCGGCGTTCGTGTTCTTCTTCGCGAAGCTCTACCCGTTCTCGTGGATCAACAACCCGCGCAACCGGACGGCCGGCGCGGCGGGCGGCTGCATGCTCGTCAAGCGCACGGCGCTCGAGGAAGCGGGCGGCATCGAGTCGATCCGCGGCGCGCTGATCGACGACTGCAGCCTCGCCGCGCAGATCAAGCATCGCGGCGAGGGCCGCCATCCGATCCGGCTCGACCTGGCCGACCGCAGCGTGTCGTTGCGCCCGTACGACAGCTGGCGCGACATCTGGAACATGATCGCGCGCACCGCGTTCACGCAGCTGCACTACTCGCCGCTGCTGCTGGCCGGCACGCTGCTCGGGATGACGATCATCTATCTCGTGCCGCCCGCCGCGGCGCTCGCGTACGGCGCGCGCGCCTGGCCGGCGTGGCTCGCATGGGCGTCGATGTGCGCCGCGTATGCGCCGATGCTGCGCTACTACCGGCGCTCGCCGCTGTGGGCGCCGGCGCTGCCGCTCGTCGCGCTGTTCTACGTCGGCGCGACGTTCGCGTCCGCGTGGCGCTACTGGCGCGGCAAGGGCGGCCAGTGGAAGGCGCGCGTGCAGGCGCCGGTGGATCGCTGAGTCTTGCCCGGGAGGCGTGCCTCCCGGCAGCCGGAAAGCAAACAGCCCGATCGGGAAACCGGTCGGGCTGTTTTGTTTTGGACGATGCCTGTTCGGCGCTGCGGCGTGCCGGTACTCAGCGCTGCGTCAGCATCATGTACATCTGGACCACGACGTCCGGCGAGAACGTGAACGGCACCCAGCCGTAGCCCGTGTGGCGGGCCACCAGCAGGCGGTCGCCATTCGACTGTTTCTGCACGGCCATCATCGGGTTCTTCGTCGTCACGAAGCGCCAGCCGGCCGGGATGCCGGGCGGCGGCTCCGGCTGCATCGATGCACGCGCATGCGCGAGTTCCTCGATCAGCTGGCCCAGTTGTTCCGGATGCAGCGTGATCGATTCGCCGTTGATGGTCAGCGTGAGTTCGTTCTGCGTCGGGCGCGACACGTGCAGCGTCGCTTTGTCGGACGGGGCCGGCGTGGTGGCGACGTCGGATTCGGCTTCGACCGGCGTTTCGGCTTGCGCCGTCGCGACGATGGCTGCTTCGGCGTCGGCCGTTGCATCCACCGTTTCGCCCGCCGCCGGCGCGGGCGCGATCACGGCCGGTTCCGCCGCCGGCGTACCGGCCGGTGCAGGTTCGACGACTTCGGCTGCAACTGCCGTGGCGGCGACTGCGCTCGTCGCGGCTTCCTTGACGACGGCCTCGACCAGCGCCTCGGCGTCGGCGATGGCCTTCGCGTGGTGCTGCGCAGCCGCTTCGGCTTGTGCGATCGCTTCGGCATGACGCTGCGTGACGGCCTCCGCCTGCGCGGTGGCATCGGCGTGGCGCTGCGCGGCCGCCTCGGCGTGCGCGATCGCTTCGGTATGGCGTTGCGTGACGGCTTCGGCCTCGGCGGTCGCTTCGGCATGACGCTGCGCGGCGGCCTGCGTTTCCGCGATCGCCTGCGTGTGCTGCTGCGCGAGCGCCTCGGCTTCCTTGATCGCAGCCGTATGGCGCTGCGCGGCGGCTTCGGCTTCGGCGATGGCAGCCGCGAGACGCTGCGTGGCCGCTTCGGCTTCGGCGGTCGCTTCC
>NZ_JAAGPC010000383.1:0-2021 GCF_017104595.1 Burkholderia sp. Tr-20390
TGTCGTCCACAACGCCGCGTATTTTCCGCTGACGCCGTTCACGCAGATCGACGAGCCGACGCTCGACCGGACACTGTCGGTCAACCTGTCGGCGTTGTTCTGGCTCGCGCAGGCTGCGTTGCCGGCATTCGAGCGCGCAGGAGCGGGGCGGCTGCTCGTCACGTCGTCGGTGACGGGGCCGCGTGTCGCGTATCCGGGGCTCGCGCATTACGCGGCGTCGAAGGCCGGCGTGAACGGCTTCATTCGCGCCGCGGCGCTGGAACTCGCGCGCCGCAACGTGACGGTGAACGGCGTCGAGCCGGGCATGATCCGCACGCCGGCGGCCGGCAATCTCGGCGACGCGTCGGTCGCGGCGCAGATCGCGCGAGATATTCCGCTCGCGCGGATGGGCGAGCCGGAAGATATCGCGAACGCGATGCTGTTTCTCGCATCGGCGGATGCCGCTTACATCACGGGGCAGACGATCGTCGTCGACGGCGGTGCGACGTTGCCCGAGAGCGGCGCGGTGCTTGGCGGCGCGTGACGGTGACCCGCGCCCCCTCTCGGCGAATGAACCTCGGCCGATAACTTGCCAGCGAATGCGGCAGGGAGATTGCTCGTCGAATTTTCCGAGCGGTCGTGGCGGCGAAGCCGGCTGGCGTGATCTTGAACGCCGGCCATGCGGGACGTCACGTGCCGGCCGGCGCGATTCATGGCGGCCCGGATGTCGCGGATCGGGCGGTCGACGACCTCCACGGAAATCGGCACCGAACCTCTTCTTACGTTGCGCAAAAAACGTCCGCGCCGCTGCGCGTGCGTGCCGCCCGCCGCGCATCGCCGCGATTACAGCCAGCCGTTGCGGATGAACTCGACGATCGAATAGCGGCGGTGCTCGAGATCGTGCTGCCGAACGGCGTCGACGATGCGCGACACGCCATCGGCGTAAGGTGTCGCACCCACCACGCGCGATTCGAACTGCAGGCTGCACGCGCCGTCGTCGATGCGGATCCGGTGAATCGCATGGCGGCCGAGCTGATCGTCGTCGACCGAGAATTCGCTGCGCTGCACGTCCGGGTCGCGCACGGAGCGGATGTCTTCCGGCCGCACGCCGAGCGACTGGCCGATCCCGACGGCCGTGCCGGGGACGGACGTCTTGCCAGCCTGGTGCGACTCCGTCAGGCTGATCCGGCAGTCGTGAAACAGGTGGCCGCTGGTTTCCAGCATGCTCATGAACTTGAGCATCAGGATGTTCGTGTTCGGGCACAGCACGACCGGGAAAGCGTGCGAGCCGGTTTCGAGCTCGGAGCCGGTCGACAGTTCGACGAGTGGCGATCCGGTGGCCTCGCAGAACGCGATCACGGCGGGGAGTTCGCGGCCGGAACCGGCATGCACGACGATCGTTCGGGCGTCGCTGCGCTGCGCATCGTCGCGCGCGCTGTCCGACCAGGGGATCACGCGGCAGGTGGCCGGGTCGAGCCGGTGCGCGTCGAGCAGTTCGCTGGCCAGCTTGCCGGTTCCTACGACGAGTACTTGCATGACATTCACGGATTGAAGTTCAGGATTCGGGACGGGAAATGATGCGGGCCGTCGGGTGGCTCGGCACGGTCGCGGCACGTGGCGCCGGACCGGCCTCGCGCATTATGCCCGGCCGCCCGTCAGCGTGCCCGTCGGGCCTCGCAGGCGGCGGCCCGGTGCGTCAGCTTGCCGCCACCGTCGGCAGCCACGCAATTGCCGCGTTTTGCGTCGCGCGTTGTTTCGCGATCGAGCGTGCGAGGCGGTCCGTATCGGATGCCACCGTGTCATGCTTCACTTCCGACATGCCATGCAGGCCGGCGCCGACCGTTGCATCGCCCTGACAACTCGGGCGAAACGACGGAGGAACCGCGCCGTCGCAGCCTCGTCGCGGTGCGCACGGACGCGTGAACGGCGCTACCCTGTGGCACATTGCCGGCCGCGCACGCTTGCCGCGGCCGGCATCGCTCATGCGACACGCATCATCAAGCAACCCTCGATCCAGGAGAAAACATCGATGGAACACGATT
>NZ_JAAGPC010000384.1:0-247 GCF_017104595.1 Burkholderia sp. Tr-20390
GACAGACGGGCAACGAGGGTGTGTAGTGAGCTGGTGTGCCTACCGTATGACGACAATAGAAATACTAAGTGGAGTAAGGAGTACACATAGACAATCAGGAACATGACGAGAAACTGAGAGTAAGGAGAATATGAATAGGGGATGAAGATGAATCAGAAGCGCAAGAGGCAGTCGGATGTGACAAGTATAGAAGTGCTAGAGACGCGGTGAACTAGTTGTTGTTTTTTTTTTTTTTTTCAAGCAGAGA
>NZ_JAAGPC010000385.1:0-1938 GCF_017104595.1 Burkholderia sp. Tr-20390
TCGGTGCGCATCGAGATCGACCGCCGGCTGTTCGCCGCGCTCGCGCGTGCGGCGGCGGGCGACGGATCGGTCGACGACGGCCTCGCGGCGCTCGACCGCGCGCTCGCCGATCTCGGCTGGATCGATGCGTCGAAGGCTGGGCGCGCACTCGACGCACGCGTGCGCGGTGCGGTCGGGCTGTGCCGGGCCGGTGTGCTCGTCGCGATCGTCCAGTGGCTCGTGGTCGGGCTCGCGATCGCCGTTCCGCAGATCGGCTAGCGCCCGTTCAACGCAGCCGCCGCCGGCTGGTCGAGCCGCGTTACGCGTGAGCGACCCGCTGCGACCGCGTGCGTTTCACTTCATACATCGCCTGGTCCGCATGCTCGATCAGCGCGTTCATGTCGGTGCCGTCGTCGGGCAGCAGCGCGATCCCGACGCTGACGCCGAGCCGCATCGGGCGCCCCTCGAATTCGAACGGTTCACTGACCTGGCGCGCAAGCCGCGTGCTTTGCGCATGCGCATCGTCGCGATTGCCGATGTTCGGCAGGATCACCGCGAATTCGTCGCCGCCGATGCGCGCGACCGTGTCCGAGCGCCGCACCGCCCCCTGCATCCGCGTGGCGATCTCGCGCAGCGCCGCGTCGCCCGCGCGATGGCCGAACCCGTCGTTGATCGGCTTCAGCCCGTCCATGTCGATGTTGAGGATGCCGAGCCGGCCGTTCGCGCGCAGCGTCGTGTGCATCGACTGCCGCAGGCGGTCGTAGAACAGCGCGCGGTTGGGCAGGCCGGTGAGCGCGTCGTGTGTCGCGCGCAGGTACAGTTCGTTCGCCTCGTTGCGCGCCGCATGGAACATCGCGGCGGCGATCAGGTCGGCCGTCAGCCGCAGCGTGCCCGCGTCGGCCTGCGAAAAGCCGTCGACTTCCGGCGACATCACCTTCAGCACGCCGACGGTCGTGTCGGCATGGGTGAGCGGCATCACGAGCATCGAGCGCAGGCCGACCCGCCGGCAGGCGTCGCGATCGACGCGCGGGTCGGTTTCCGAATCGATGCAGTGCAGCAACGCGCCTTGCTGCACGCACAGGCCCGACAGGCTGCCCGAGCGCCGCAACCGCAGGCCGAGCATCCCGGCGGCCGTGCCCGACGCGGCGCGATACACCATGTCGTCGCCCTCGGCGAATTCGACCGCGGCGGCGCTCGCGCCGGTGAGCTGCGGCACCTGCTCGGCCACGTAGGCCATCACGCTGCCGAGATCGAGGCCGAGCTTCGCGATCTCGGTCTGCACGGTGATGATGCGCAGCAGCGTATCGGGGGACGGGGTGGCAGTGTCGACGATTTGATTCAAGTCAGTTTTCCGTGAAAGAAAGCACGTCCGGCAGCGCGGATTGCGGTAGCATACGCGCCGCCTCGCGGCCGCGTGTTCAGCCGGGGTGGTCTGCAACGGACCGCCGCCGGCCAGCCGATCCGCGCCGGCAGTATGCCGTTCAGCCTGCCGGGCGACAACGGCGCAATTCTTACCATTCATCCCTCTCGCGCAGCATTTCCGACCGGATTGAGGTTTTTTCGCTTCAATGTCGCGAATCGTGGTGAGTTTTGTCCTGTTTTTGAGATAGTGTGACGAATGGGCGTGTGCCGGTGCCAGGCGCGCGTAGCACGATGCCGCGCGATTAAAGAAATCGCCGCATCGTTTCGATAAATGAATCAGGCCAGTTGGATACATATGAGGGAAGCAGTGGGGATGTTCACTCACGGGCATAGCTGCTTTGCGGGCATCGATTTCGATGCGACGGACGACCGGATGATCCTGATGAAACGGAGTGCCGCATGAAGCCGGCCGTGTCGCTGCTCGTCCTCTCGGCCGCGATGGCCGGCGCTTTTCATGCCGCCGCGCTGTCGGCCGCGCCGATGCCGGCCGTGCCAGTTGCGGCCGCGCCCGCGGCGGCCAGCGCGAGCCCAGCCGCG
>NZ_JAAGPC010000386.1:0-1901 GCF_017104595.1 Burkholderia sp. Tr-20390
GTGACTGGAATTCAGGCTTGTGCTCTTCCGATCTCCGGCACCGTGTGGGCCGCGCATTCGAACGTGCTGATGGCGCCGCCGCCCGTTGCCTTGCAAACCGGCGGGTCGAGCGGTTCGTTCGACTCGGGCGCCGGAGACAGCAGCAGTTCCAGCTCGTGCAGTTCGTCGAGCTCATGCAGCTCGAGCAGTTGCGGCGGCTGTTCGAGCACCTGAGCACAGCGCGCGCTGCCGGGATAGCGCGCCGGGCCGCCAGCGTCAGGCAGGCGGCACGGCGCGCGCCGAACTACGCGATCGCGGCATCGGCGGGCGTGCGTGCCTGCGCGGCACGCCCGTCGCCCGCCTCGACGATCAGCGTCCAGTCGAACGCCGGCAGTGCGCAGAGCTGCTCGACGGTGGCCGTGTACTCGTGCGCGGGCGCGTGCAGGTAGCGCACCTTGTCGGTCCATTCGGGCAGCGGCGCCTGCGACGTGGTCACCACGACCGCCAGCAGATCCTGTTCCGGCCGCCGTGCGATGTCCTGCAGGCTCAGCCGGACCTGGTCGAGGTCGCCCACGGCGTCCAGGATCAGCGCGCCGGGGATCGGCGCATCGGGGCGGGCGGGCAGGTTGCCGATCGCGCCTTTGTCGATGCACTGCTGATACACATGGCGATAGCGCGGCAGCGCCTGCTGCAGCGCGTGATGCTTGCGGACCTTCGCCTGCGCCGTGCGCGCGAGCCCGCGGCGCAGCGCCGGGTGCGCGATCAGCCGCTCGAGCGCGTCGACCCAGGCCTGCGGCGCATCCGGGACCAGCAGGCCGTCGCAGCCGTCGTGCAGCGCGAAGCGATAGGCGGGCCGGTCGCTGACGATCGACGCGATGCCGGCCGCCGCGTATTCCTGCCACTGGATCGTGCTCGTGCCGGCGTTGTAGTCGTGGTCGGCGAGCGGCAGCAGCGCGATGTCCCAGCGCCGTTCCGGCAGGCGTTGCGCGTGCGCGTCGTAGTCGTGAAGCTCGGGCTCGCACCCGGCGGCCGGGTGGCCGGCCCAGCCCGGCGGGACGTCCGCGCCGACGAAACTCACCCGGACCTTGCCGGGATGGCGCGCGCAGATCGCCTGCAGCGCCGCGTCGACGAGCGCGAAGTTGTCGGCGCGCAGCGACGCGCCGGCGATGCCGATCGTCACGCAGTCGTCGCCGCGCGCCGTCACGGGGCGGTAGAACCGGTCGAAGTCCACGCTGTCGGGCAGCACGTGAACGCGCGGGTGCGACAGCCGGTAGCGGCTGGCGATGAACGGCGTGGATACGATCACGGCGTCCGCGTTGCGCAGCACGAGCTCGATCCCCGCGCGGGCCATCCCGCCTTGCGCGGCGAGCGGATGCGCGGCCGGCAGGTCGGTCAGCAGGTCGTCGGTCTCGTAGATCACCGGCTTTTCATGCTTGAAGATCGTATACAGGTCGTTGCCCGTCAGCATGCCGGGCGCCAGCCGGTGCAGCAGGATGGCGTCGGCCGTGGCCAGCACGCTGCTGTCGAGCTGGCCGTCCCGGAAGCCCGGGACGAGTTCCCATTCTTCGTTCAGCAGACCGAACGGCAGCGTGAGGCGAATTCGCGACGACGCGCATGCGTCCGGATCGATCGAATACACGACCAGGCGCTTGCCGCGCGGTGCGGCGTCCGCAGTTGCGGCGACGGGCGCCAGCGTCCGGTTCTCCGCCAGCAGCCGCGCGTACAGCGCACCGTGGCGGGCGGCGTTGCGGCCGATGTCGTGCTGCGCGCGGATCGCATCCTGCGCGGCCGC
Source organism: Burkholderia sp. Tr-20390 (assembly GCF_017104595.1). Lineage (NCBI taxonomy): Bacteria > Pseudomonadati > Pseudomonadota > Betaproteobacteria > Burkholderiales > Burkholderiaceae > Burkholderia > Burkholderia sp. Tr-20390. Next base: position 1,772 of record NZ_JAAGPC010000386.1, read on the forward strand.
GGCGAGCTGCGCGCGGGTGTGCGGATGCCCGATCAGGTGCGCGATCGCGTCGACCCACGCGTCGGCGGTGTCGGCGACGAGCCAGGCCGTGCTGCCGTGGACAACCGGGCCGCCTTGCGCCGGCGTGGCG
>NZ_JAAGPC010000387.1:0-1870 GCF_017104595.1 Burkholderia sp. Tr-20390
TTGTCGGACCTGCTGAGCTACGCGGCCGAAGATCACCCGGGCCCGGGCGCGGCCGCCGCGCAGCACCTGTCGGCGTCGCTCGCGAAGCTCGCCGCCGCGGATGCCGCGACGCGCGACCGCGCCGAACGCGCGTTCTCCGATACGCTGCGCATCGCGCTCAACCAGCTCGCGTCGCTGCTGCAGCCGCAGGACGTCACGCGCGAATCGCTGCCGCCGCAGCTCGTGCGCGACTGGGTCGCGCCGGACGGCCATGCGCTCGTGCAGATCTCGCCGAAGGTGCCGAAGGGCGTCGACCCGGGCGACGACACGATGCTGCGCCGCTTCGCGAAGGCCGTGAAAGCCGCGGAGCCGGGCACGACCGGCGGGCCGATCTCGATCCTGCATTCGGCCGACACGATCATCAACGCGTTCCTGCATGCGGCGCTGTGGTCGATCATCTCGATCACGGTCCTGCTGTGGGTCACGCTGCGCCGCTTCGGCGACGTGCTGCGCACGCTGGTGCCGCTGCTCGTGTCGGGCGTCGTGACGCTCGAGCTGTGCGTCGTGCTCGGCATGTCGCTCAACTTCGCGAACATCATCGCGCTGCCGCTGATGCTCGGCGTCGGCGTCGCGTTCAAGGTGTATTTCGTGATGGCGTGGCGCGCGGGGCAAACCGGGTTGCTGCACTCGAGCCTCACGCATGCCGTCCTGTTCAGCGCCGCGACGACGGCGACCGCATTCGGCAGCCTGTGGCTGTCGCACCACCCGGGCACGTCGAGCATGGGCAAGCTGCTCGCGCTGGCACTGACCTGCACGCTGATCGGCGCCGTGGTGTTCCAGCCCGTCCTGATGGGCAAACCGCGCGTCAAACGCGCCAAGAACCAATCGCAAGGAATCAATGAATAAGGTGCGAATCATTGCGGCGACCGTTGCCGCCAGCGCGGCGCTGACCGGCTGCGCGACGGGACCGAACCGCAACCCCAACGACCCGCTCGAGCCGATGAACCGGGCGATGTACAAGTTCAACGACACCGTCGACACGAACATCGCCCAGCCGATCGCGAAGGGGTACCAGAAGGTCACGCCGACGCCCGTGCGCACCGCGATCAGCAACTTCTTCTCGAACCTCGGCGATCTCGGCAACATCGCGAACAACCTGCTGCAGCTCCGCATCACCGACGCCACCGAAGATCTGATGCGCGTGGCGATGAACTCGGTGTTCGGCGTCGCCGGCCTGATCGACATCGCGACGCCCGCCGGACTGCCGAAGCATCACCAGGACTTCGGCCTGACGATGGCGCGCTGGGGCGTGCCGTCGGGCCCGTACCTCGTGCTGCCCGTGTTCGGGCCGAGCACGATCCGCGACGGCGTCGGCCGCGCGGTGGACGTGCGCTTCAACCTGCTGAACTACATCGAGCCGGCCGCGCGCAACCCGATGTACATCGCGCAGTTCATCAGCGCGCGTTCGGATCTGCTCGGCGCGACCGACCTGCTGAAGCAGGCCGCGCTCGATCCGTATTCGTTCGTGCGCGACGCGTACCTCCAGCAACGCAAGTCGCTGACGTATCGCAGCCAGTCGTCGTCGGCCACGGTGCCGACCTACAACGAACCGGGTGAATCGGGCGCCGTGCCGGCCGGAACGCCGGCCGTGCCGGGATTGCCGAACTACGAGGATCCGGGCGATGCGGGCGGCGCATCGGGCGCCACGCCGAACAACGCACCGGCCGCGCCGGGGCTGCCGCAGTACGACGATCCGGGCGCGGACAACGCGAACTGTTCACCCGCGAGCCCGGCGACGAAGCGTCCGCCGCGAATCTCGCCGCGCGCTTCGAGGCGCTGCAGTACCCGCACGAGTTCGCGCCAGCTCGGCAGCCAGTCGGCTTCGCGTTCG
>NZ_JAAGPC010000038.1:0-61111 GCF_017104595.1 Burkholderia sp. Tr-20390
TATACGCTCTCCTGTGGCGTTACTCGAGTTCCGACGTGTTCTCTTCCGCTCTCCCGACGACGATCGCGCGCTCGGCGCGGCCTTGATGGATTCCGCGAAGGAACGGCTCGAACACGCGCTCGTCGTCGACGCGATCCGCGCGGCGCTCGCGCCGCTGTCGCGCACGCTCGACGTGCCCGAGCAACCGTCGCTGCACCGGCTGCCGAGGCTGCAGCACCTGAGCACGCCGATCCGCGCGACGCTGAAGGCGGACGCGACGCTGCTGCAGGTCGTCGCGGCGCTGCACCCGACGCCGGCCGTGGCCGGCCATCCGCGCGCCGAAGCGCTCGACCACATCCGTGCGCATGAAGGCTTCGATCGCGGCTGGTATGCGGCGCCCGTCGGCTGGATCGACGCGCACGGCAACGGCGACTTCATCGTCGCGCTGCGCTCCGCGCTGGTCGACGGCGGCGCGTGCCGGTTGTTCGCGGGCTGCGGCATCGTCGCCGATTCCGAGCCGGCCAACGAATATCAGGAGACCGAACTCAAGTTGTCCGGCATGCAGGCGGCGATCCGCATGCGCGATGCGGCGGCCGATGCCGACGCACGCGGCCCGGCCACGATGTCGGCCTCGTCGACGGTCGAGTGATGCGTCGGCGCGGCGGCCGCGCGCATCACAACAGCGGCAGCGTGAGCCGGATATGCTCGGCGAACGCCGCCGTCAGATGCGACGGCCGCTTGCGATCGAACTTCAGCGCAATACCCACGGCCGGCAACGGCGGCAGGCGCGGATCGCCGGTGACGATCGCCAGGTCGGCCGGTACCGCCGTCTGCGTCATCACCGCGAACGCCTGCCCCGAACGCACCAGCGCGATCAGCCCCGCGAGACTGCTGCTCGCATACGCGACGCGGTAATCGCGGCCCGCGCGATCCAGCGCCTCGCAGGCCGCGAGGTGATCGAGCGTGTCGCGATCGGACAGCGCCAGCGGCAACGGATCGAAATGCGCGGGTTCGAGCCCCGGATAGCCGATCCAGACCAGCTGCTCGCGGCGAATGATGTCGTCGTTCGCGCCGTCGTCCGTCAATGAAATCATCGCCAGATCGACTGCGCGTTTGTCCAGTTGCTCGATGAGCCGCGGCGTCGGCCCGCACACGACCTCGACGATCGCCTGCGGATGCTGGCTCGAAAACTGCCGCAACAGCGCAGGCAGCCAGACTTCCGCGTAATCGTCCGGGCAGCCGAAGCGGATCGTCCCCGACAACCCCGTGCCGCACAGGTCGGCCATCGCCTCGTCATGCAGCCGCAGGATGCGCTGCGCATGCACCAGCAGCCGCTCGCCCGGATAGGTCAGCACCACGCCGCGCCCGGTGCGCTGGAACAACGGCTGGTCGACGGCCTCCTCGAGCCGCTTCATCTGCTGGCTGAGCGCGGACTGGGTCCGGCCGACGCGCGCGGCCGCGCGGCTGAGCGCGCGCACCTCGGCAATCACGACGAACGAGCGCAGCAGGTCGATTTCGAGCGAAAGCGCCAAGGTATTAGCTCCTTTTCTACCTTGCATTAGAACTATTCGTTTCCATCAAACCAGACGCGCACCTAGACTGCAAGCGCCCCCTGCCCCTTCCTGGAGACGCCCGATGCCCCTGAACGACGACCCGACCTTCTGGCGCAACGCCACGCAGCACCTGGTCCGCTACGGCGGCACGTTCGAGCCGATGATCATCGAGCGCGCGAAGGGCAGCTTCGTGTACGACGCGGACGGCCGCGCGATCCTCGATTTCACGTCGGGCCAGATGAGCGCGGTGCTGGGCCACAGCCATCCGGACATCGTGTCCGTGATCGGCGAATACGCGGGCAAGCTCGACCACCTGTTCAGCGGGATGCTGTCGCGGCCGGTCGTCGACCTCGCGACGCGCCTCGCCGACGTCACGCCCGTCGGGCTCGATCGCGCGCTGCTGCTCAGCACCGGCGCGGAGTCGAACGAAGCGGCGATCCGGATGGCGAAGCTCGTCACCGGCAAGTACGAGATCGTCGGCTTCGCGCAGTCGTGGCACGGGATGACCGGCGCGGCCGCGTCGGCCACCTACAGCGCCGGCCGCAAGGGCGTCGGGCCGGCCGCCGTCGGCTCGTTCGCGATTCCGGCGCCGTTCACGTACCGGCCGCGCTTCGAGCACAACGGCGCCTACGACTATCTGGCCGAACTCGACTACGCGTTCGACCTGATCGATCGCCAGTCGAGCGGCAACCTCGCGGCGTTCATCGCGGAACCGATCCTCAGCTCGGGCGGGATCATCGAACTGCCGGAAGGCTACATGGCGGCGCTCAAGCGCAAGTGCGAGGAACGCGGGATGCTGCTGATCCTCGACGAGGCGCAAACGGGCGTCGGCCGCACCGGCACGATGTTCGCGTGCCAGCGCGACGGCGTGACGCCCGACATCCTGACGCTGTCGAAGACGCTCGGCGCCGGGCTGCCGCTCGCGGCGATGGTGACGTCCGCGGCAATCGAGGAACGCGCGCACGAACTCGGCTACCTGTTCTACACGACGCACGTGTCGGACCCGCTGCCCGCGGCCGTCGGCCTGCGCGTGCTGGACGTCGTGCAGCGCGACGGGCTCGTCGAGCGGGCGAACGTGATGGGCGACCGGCTCCGGCGCGGCCTGCTCGACCTGATGGAACGCTTCGACTGCATCGGCGACGTGCGCGGGCGCGGGCTGCTGCTCGGCGTCGAGATCGTCAAGGATCGCCGCACGAAGGAACCGGCGGACGGGCTCGGCGCGAAGATCACGCGCGAATGCATGAAGCTCGGGCTCAGCATGAACATCGTGCAGTTGCCGGGCATGGGCGGCGTGTTCCGGATCGCGCCGCCGCTGACCGTCAGCGAAGCGGAAATCGATCTCGGGTTGTCATTGCTCGACCAGGCGATCCGGCGCGCACTGTAACGGAACACGCGATGCAACGCCGGGCGCCTCGAATCCTAGTCGAGCCGCCCGGCCCGGAACACGCTGCGCAATTCGTCATGATTGTGGACGTTGAGCCGGCGATAGATCTTGCGGACATGATCGACGACCGTGCTGTCGCGCAGCGCGAAGTCCCGCGCAATCTCGCTGTGTGAGCGGCCCAGCACGAGCTGTACGCAGAGTTCGCGTTGTCGCTCGGTCAGGCCGAACGCGAAGCCGAGGCGTTCGACCATCAGCCTGAGCGGCGGAAAGTGTTCGATATGGATCACGATCGCGGCATCGCGTTGCAACGCGGTCGCGTCGGTACAGCGATAGGCCTTGAAGCGGAAACGCCCCGCAAGGTTGCGACGCTCGAGCGTCGCGGGTGGCGCCGGGTAGCCGAGCCAGATCCGGTTGAGGTTCGACCGCAGCGGCGCGAGCCAGTCCGGCAAGCGTTCGTGACGATAGAACGCGAGCGGCTCGCCGGTCGCGAGCGCCAGCATCCGGATGCTGTCCACGTTGTGCAGCAGGAGCCGGCCATCGTCGTCGACCACCAGGGTCGCGGACTCGCTGCATTCCGATTCATGCAGCGTGGGCCGCACGGGCCGCGACAGCGCGTGGGCCAGATGCCGCGCCATGGGTTCGATGTCGCGATGGTTCTTTTCCGAGAACGGACGACAGCCCGGTGCGCGCGACAGCAGCAGGCTGCCCCAGCCGCGCGTGCCGTCCGTCGCGGTCAGCTCGAGACAGTGGCGCATCGACACCGGCTGCCACAGGTCCGCATACATGTCGCTCGCGAGCAATGCATCGTCGTAGTGCGCGCTGTTGTCGAAACCGCGGCCGCGGCGCATCGCCTCGGAAAACGTGATGCCCAGCACCTGCTGCCGGGACGTGTTGTGGATGTTCGCGAAATATGTCGGCAATAGCGAATAGACCCCCTCGTTTTCGCTGTACACGTCCGACACGGCGTAGTGCTCGTCGGCATAGAAGAACATGCCCCAATCGGCACCGACGATGTGCCGGGCCGCCTCAATCACATGAGGAATGACGAGATGCGGCTCGACGGCAAGCGAACAGAGCCGGCGAATATGGCTTGCAAGCGCGACGTGTTTGTCAGACATGAATGCGCTCCTCGAACATGCACCGGATTCGTTCGCGGGTCGCGGCGAGACGCTCGACTTCATACGCTCCGCGACGTCTGTGCAGTGTAGGCATTCCACATGACAACTACGGCAATTGCCCCCTTTCAAGAGGGCGTTAAACCGGCATGCGGGTTCTATCATTCCGCCATTCCGGCTGCATTCGCGTGACGAACCCGCTCCTGCGTTCGGCATGGGGGGATTTGTCCGGCGCGATGCAATGAAGGCGGAATGACCCGATTCACGATGCGCGAGTCAAACGCGCACAGGACGACTCGACACGCGCGACAGAAGCATCGCGTGAATCCGCGCATGCCGACGCGTCAATCGCCGTAAAACCTTGATGAAATGCCCGGGGGAGGATCGACGTTGCGCGTACGGGCAGCCTGCGCAACGTCGACATACGCGGACGATGCAGCATCCGCGTCGTGGTTGTTGCATTGCTTGTTCATGTGAGGTGCCACGATGAAGAGCATGGTCAAGGCGGCGTTGGCCGCCATTTGTGTGTTGGGTGCGTCAGGCCTCGCCCGGGCGCAGGACGATGGCGCCGCGGCGGCGTCGAGCAAGCCGTCCGACTCGGCGATCAGCGCGACGTCGATGGGCAGCATGCCCAGCGGCGGGGCGCAGGCAGGCGGGCCGACCGGGCTCACCCGCGCACAGGTCAAGGAGGAATACCTGCGGATGCAGAAGTCGGGGGATCTTCAGCGTCTCAACCAGCTGTACCAAGGCGGCCAGTAGCGGCAGAGGTCCGGCTCGGCGTGGTCGCGCATGTATCGGGTGGGGGTAGCTGGCGCGACCCTGCAGGGCCGGCGGATAGACAGGCAGCGAGTAAAGGCGCGCCCGGCGTTCTTTCATGCCGAGTGCGACAGGCAGAACCGCACGGATCGCCTCCGCCCGTGATGCATGCACGTACGTGCATGCCACCGCGCCGGCGGCTCGTTTCAAGCCGGAGGCATCCCGCCTCACTCGCGCAAACGAGCTTGCCTGATCCGTTTACCGGCAAGCCGGTTCGCCCCATGTCGGTGAGCCTCAGCCCGCTTCCGCCGCCCACGCGACGGCATCGGCGCCGGCCGGAATGCGCATCGGGCTCGACGGATCGGTCGCCGCGCGCCATACCGCTTCGGCGACGTCCTGCGCGTGGGTGACCGGCGCGGATTCGTCGACGATGCGCGCAAAGACCGCCGCTGCAAATTCCGCATAAGCCTCGTGCTCGAAGCCATGCATGTGCGCGCGCGCGTTGTCGGCGAAACGCGTGTCGGGCGCACGCCCCGGCAGCACGAGATGCGCACGCACGCCGAACGGCGCGAGTTCGAGCGCCACCGATTCGGTGTACGCATTGACCGCCGCCTTGCTGGCGCGATAGGCGGCGAGCAGCGGCAGCACCTTCAGCGTGACGCTCGACGTGACGTTCACGACCACGCCGGCCCCGCGCCGGCGCAACTGCGGCAGCACGGCTTCCGTCACCGCGATCGTGCCGATCGTGTTGGTCTCGAACAGCGCGCGCACGGTGTCGATCGGCATCAGTTCGGCCGGTGCGGCCGCACCGAAACCCGCATTGTTGACGAGCACGTCGATCGGGCCTGCGGCGTCGATCGCCGCGCGGATGCTGTCGGGGTTCGTGACATCGAGCGCCAGCACGCGCAGGTTCGGCGACGGCGGCAGCACGCCCTCGCGCGGCGTACGCATCGTCGCGACGACCTGCCAGTCGCGGGCCAGGAAATAGCGGGCGATCTCGAGGCCGAAGCCGGAGGAACAGCCGGTGATCAATACGGTCTTCATGCGAACTCACTCCTGTGACGTGTTGAGCATGTGTTCGTACGATAGATGGCCGGATCCGTATTCGCTACAATCGAAAATCCAATTTTCATTTGCGAGAGTCCGGCGATGATCGATCCGTTGGCCGAGGTCGTGACGCTGCTGCAGCCGAGCACGCGGTATTCCAAGCTGGTTCACGGCGCAAGCCCCTGGCGCATCAGCCGGACGGTCGCCGGCGAGCCGTTCTATTGCGCGGTCCTGGATGGCGGGTGCCGCGTCGCGATCGACGGACATCCGCCGATCGAGCTGCTGCCCGGCGATTTCGTGTTGATTCCGGCTGCCTACGGCGTGTCGATCTCCAGCTTCGAACTGCCGCCGCCGGGTGTCGAAACGGCCGCCCCGGTCATGCTCGACAACGGCGAATACCGGATCGGCGACGCGGACCGCCCGGTCGACACGCGCATGATGGCGGGCAATTGCAGCTTCAGTTCGCCCGACGCTGCGCTGCTGGTGTCGCTGCTGCCGCAATACGTGCACGTGCGCGGCGAGCCGCGCCTGACCACGCTCGTGCAACTGGTGCGGGACGAATCGCGTGCGCAGCGGCCCGCGCGCGAACTCGTGCTGTCGCGTCTCGTGGAAGTGCTGCTGATCGAGGCATTGCGCTTCTCGGCCGGCACGGATGCGTCGCCCGGCCTCGTGCGCGGGCTCGCCGACAGCCGTCTCGCCGCCGCGCTCCGCGGGATGCACGCACGCCCCGCGCACCCGTGGACGGTCGTCGAGCTCGCCAGGGAAGCCGCGCTGTCGCGCTCGACCTTCTTCGAACGCTTCAGCCGCGCGGTCGGCGTCGCGCCGATGGAATACCTGCTCACCTGGCGCATGGCGCTCGCGAAGAACCTGCTCCGCCGCAACGAGGGCCGCATCGCCGAGATCGCGGGCCGCGTGGGCTACAGTTCCGCGAGCACCTTCAGCGTCGCGTTCACGCGCCACGTCGGCCGGCCGCCCGCGCAATACGCACGCGACGAGCAGGCGACGGCAAACGAAGCATGATGCGCGCCCGTCCCCACTGCCCCGCGACCTGCGTACACTATTCGTCACGCAACGACGAAGCGCGACGCATCCGATGACGACACCCGCGAAGCACATCGACACAACCGGCCACTGGCTCGTCGCGCGGCGCGATGCGGAAACCGGCATCGAAAGCCTGCATGCGCATTTCAACGGCCATGCCTACGATGCGCACGATCATGACGACATGCTGGTCGGTTTCACCGAACAGGGCGTCCAGCAATTCCAGTGCCACCGGTCGGTGCATACGAGCGTGCCGGGCCGCGCGATCCTGATCGAGCCGGGCGCGCTGCACGACGGCCACGCGCCCGAAGCCGGCGGCTTCACCTACGGGATGCTGTACCTGCCGCAAGCGTGGGTCGAGCGCGCGGCGCGCCGGCTGGACCTGCCGGGCCTCGGCGGCGTCGAGGCGTCGTTCGGTCATACGCTCGTCGACGATCGCGGCCTCGTCGACGCGATCCGCCAGGCGTTTCTCGCGATCCACGGCAACGAAGGCAAGCTCGCGCGCGACCAGACGCTCGACCGCCTGCTGATCCGGCTCGGCGGCGAACTGCGCGGGCCGCTCATGCTGGAAAGCGCCGTCGTGCCGCCCGCGATCGCACGCGTGCGCGATCTGCTGCATGAACACATGGACGACAACATCGGGCTCGATGAACTCGCGCATGCAGCAGGGATCGACCGGTTCCGGCTGACGCGGCTGTTCCAGCGTGCGTTCGGCACGTCGCCGCACGCGTACCTGGTGCGCTTGCGGCTGCGTGCCGCGCGCCGGCTGCTGGCGGCCGGCCGCACGCCCGCGCAGGCGGCCGCGGACGTCGGCTTCGCCGACCAGAGCCACCTGGGCCGCTGGTTCCGCCGCGCGTACCGGATCACGCCGGCCGCTTACCGGCAACTCTGCACAAACGTTCCAGACTGATCGCGCGCGGCAGCCGATCATGAGCGTCTCTACAAGGAGCACTCATGTTCGATACCAAGGTCGCGCTGATCGTGCGCGACGATCTCGCCGCGTGGCAGAAACTCAATGTCGTCGCGTTTCTCGCGACGGGCGTCGCGGCCGAAGCGCCCGAAGCGCTCGGCGAACCGTACGAGGATGCGGCGGGACGCCGCTACGGCCGCATGCTGGGCCAGCCGATGCTGGTGTTCTCGGCCGACCTGAACGGCCTGCAGGCCGCGCACCGGCAGGCGCTGTCGCGCGAGCTCACGATCGTGCCCTACGTGCACGCGATGTTTTCGACCGGGCACGACGCGGCCAACCGCGACGTGTTTCGGGCCGGCGATGCGGAGAATCTCGACTTCGTCGGGCTGGCGCTGCGCGGGCCGAAGAAGGCGGTCGACAAGGCGGTGAAGGGGTTGGCGTTGCATGCGTGATGCACCGACGTTCTGGCTACCCGATACAGCCCGCGTTGCCGATTTTGTCCCGATTCGGACGAATTGCCCGGATGTAGCGCATTTCGCTACGATCGAAGCCGATTGGGCTACACATTGACTTCGCCCGGTACGCCCTCCGTCATGCCCAGGCGTGACCGGGCACGACGCAGCCCGCCGCGATGTATTTCGGAATCAGCGATGCGCAAGCACGTTGACCAGCTTGCCGAACGGATCGCGCACATAGAACCGCCGCACGCCCCACGGCTCGTCGGCCGGGCCGTACTCGACCGGAATCCCGGCCGCAAGCACGCGTGCGAGTGCGTCATCGACGTCGTCGACCTCGATCGACAGATCGGGGGTCGGCGTGCCCGATCCGCCCTCCGATGCGAAGCTGATCTGCACGTCCATCTGCTCGGCATTGCCGTAGGTCGCGATCCAGCCGTGGTCCATCAGCAGGTCGAGGCCGAAGATCCGTTGGTAGAAGCGCTTGGCGTCGTCGACTGACCGGGTGTCGATATTGGCGACGATCCGTTTGACTTTCATCGGGTTCCTTCGCTGAGCATGACAGTACCGCGACGCTACACCGGAACCGCGCGCGCAACCAGTGCATCAACGGCCGGCCGCCCCCATGTTCGCCCGCCGCGCCCGCGCGGGCCGCTCCACGTGCTTGCCGGCCAGCCACACGCCGATCGCGACGACCACGATGCCGAGATAGGTCGTCACCTCGATCCGGTCACCGAACATCCACGCGGCCCACATCAGCGTCACGGGCGGTTCGAGATAGACGAGGGTCGCCACGCGCGTCGCGGGCATCCGCTTGAGCAGCGCCCACAACGACAGATAGGCGATGAAGGTCGAGAACACGGTCAGCCACACGACGGACACCCACACGTTCGGCTGGGTCGGCACGTGCAGGTTGCCCGTGACGATCCCGCACACCGCGAACAGCACGAGGCTCACGCAGCCCTGCACGAACAGCGGCAAGAACAGTCCGTCCTCGTTGCTGCGCGCGGCCGTCAGCGCGCGGCGCCGCTGATAGATCGTCGCGATCGACAGCCCCAGCGCGGACACCAGCGGCAGCAGGTACATCACGAGCCCGACCGACCCGGCCGGCAGCGCATACTGCCCGCCGATCACGATGCCCACGCCGACGAACCCGACGACGAGCCCCGCCCACTGGCGCGCCCCGCTGCGCTCGCTGCCTTCGAGCGACGTCATCGCGGCCGTGATGAGCGGCTGCATCGCGGCGACGATCGCGGCGATGCCGGGCGGCAAGCCGTGCTGAATCGCCACGTACACGCAGGCCAGGTAAAGAAACTGCGACAGGAAGCCGATCACCGCGTGATAGCGCAGCTTCTCCCACGTCAGGCGCGCGAGCTGCCGGTTGAGGACGATCGCGAGGCACAGCGTGACGAGCAGGAACCGCCAGAACAGCAGGTTGAACGCGCCGGCCGTCTCCGCGCCGAGCTTGGCGCCGATGAAGCCGGAACTCCACGACAACACGAAAACGAGCTGGAGCAGGAATAGCTGCATGGGGCGACGGCTCTCAGAAAGTTGCCGGGGACAGGCGCGGGTCTGCCAGATCCCCGGGGCGAATCGGTTCGAGCCCGAGGCGGTGATACTGCAGTTCGGCGTCGTCCCGGAGCGCGCGCTGCAGCGCCAGCCAGTTGACGACCGTGCGCGGGATGCCGTCGTCCGACGCGAGATGCCAGAAGCCGTTGTCGTCCTCCCGCGTGGTCGGGCAATGAAACGACAGCACCAGCGACATGCGCCGCCCCGCGTCGACCGGTTCGACGCCATGGAACAGCTTGCTGCCATAGATGAGCAGCGCGTCGCCCGCGTTGTCCAGATTCGCGGTCTTCACGTGCCGGCGTTCGCGATCATGGCGATCGAACGTCTCCGCGGTCGATTCGTAGAACAGAAAGTTTCCGCCCTCGTAGTCGGATCGATCCGACAGCACGATGTTCAGCACGAAGCTGGTGCCGTCGGTGTGCCACATGCCCAGCTGTTCCTTGCCGTCGCGCTGGCTCGTCGGGTAGTAGTAGTTGAACTGCGAGCGCGCATTGACCATCGGATACGGAATCAGCGGCACACCGGCCAGACGCGACACCCGCAGCAGGAACGCACGGTCGTGCATCATGTCGTCGATGAACCGCGAGCGCTCCGTCACCGCACGCACGCGCTTCGAGATGATCCAGTTGCTGCTCGACGCGCTGCGCTCCAGCGCGCGGCCGATCTCGCGCAATGCAGCAACCGCCTCGTCGGAAAACAGCCCGCGAAGATGGCACACCGCGTTGAGCGCATCCGAGCGCGTGCCGCGCATCGGCACACCGCGATAGCCGAGCGCGTCGAGATTGCGCCGGTATCGCACTTCATAGTCGTCGCGCAGGCAGGCGCTGCTCCAGCGCATCGGTTCCGTCGCGGCATCCAGCGAGCCGTCGACATTCGCGCCGCCGGACAGCGACGTCTGCAACGCAAGCCGCACCCGATCGAACCCGCGCGCAAACACCGGCAATGCATTTCCCTTGTTCATCGCGTGCCTCGCTGTCGTGGTTGCGGCATTCAGCCCTTGAACTGGGCGATCTGGTACACGACGCTGCCGTCGCCGCTGTGCAGTTCGTCGATCACGCGGCAATTGGCGTGGCTGTGGCGCACGTGGCGGAATTGCTCCGGCGTGTATTTCAGGCAGACGTTGGTGATCAGGTGCCCGTCGGCCCCGGCTTTCGATACCGGTTGCAACGTGACTGCCACATGGAACTGGTCGCCGAGCAAATTGAGCCGGACGATCGACACATGGTGCTCACCGAGCGGCTCGAAGCCCTGCTGCCGGCTGACGACTTCGGAAAACCGCACCATGTTCTCGTTCCGGTAGAAGTTGTAGATGGGCTCCTCCCTCCCCTCGACCAGCAGCTGCATCTCCGACACGACGTAGGTCGACTTGCCGCCGAGATTGCGGATCAGCCGGCCGATCGTCACGGGCAATTCGTTGCCTTCCTGGAAACCGAGCATCGTGATGAACGTCACGTCCTGGCCCACGTCGATGTGGTTCCATTGCACGTTCCGGTAATCGTCGGCGATGTAGTTGAAACAGCCGGGCGTTTTCAGGAACGGCATGATCGCGTGCCGCATCGCGTCTTCGGACGACTCGTTGATGTCGACGGCCGTATAGCGCAGATGGTCCGGGCCGCCGCCGCTGACGGCCTTCACGAGTTCGGTCGTCTTGACCGGCTCCGGCCCGAGCTCGATGTAATGCACATCGCGGCCGCGCGACAACGTCGCGAGCCGCTCGCTCAACTGGCCGATCGCTTCGCGCAACGAACCGTTGCCGTCGCGGTCCGCGCACAGCGCGGGGCTCCGCACGCCCAGCTCGTTCAGGTTGCGCATCAGCGCAAACACCTCGCGCCCGGCTTCCTTTCTCCTCGCGTCATCGTCGCTGCGCTTGAGCGTCGAATACTTTTCGTGATTCTCGACCGTCCATACCGACTCGGCCTTCAACTTCCTGTCCCGCACCAATGCATCTACAACGAAATCATTGATCGACATGAATCGTTCCCCGGATACGTGCACCGCGCGACCGGCTGCCTGCCGTTGTCTGCCTGTTGACCGAGAATATGGGATGCTCAATAATTCCGTCAATCGACATTACCTGAATCACTGATTCGGAAAAACCAAATCATGCCGCGCACCCTGGACGTCGACCTGCTGCGAACCTTCCACGCCGTTGCAAAGCTCGGCCGCTTCAAGGATGCGGCCGTTCACGTGAACCGCAGCCCGTCGTCGGTCACCGCGCAGATCCAGAAGCTCGAGGAGATGGTCGCGCAGCGCCTGTTCACGCGGAACAACCAGGCCGTCGAACTCACGCAGTACGGCCACAAGCTGCTGAGCGACACCACCGAGTTCCTGCTGAGCCACGACCGGCTCGTCGAATCGCTGTCGCCGCAGATGCTGACCGGCAAGCTGCGGCTCGGCATCCCCGATTCGTACGCCGCGCACTTCATGGCGGAATTCCTGCCGCGCTTCGCCGCCGACCGGCCGCTGCTCGAACTGACGGTCGAAGCACGCTCCAGCGAAGAGCTGCAGTCGCTGTTCGCGCGCGGCCAGCTGGACATCACGATCGCCGTGGTGCCGAAAGCGACGCCGCACGGCGAGCTGCTCAGCAAGACCCATCCGGTGTGGGTCGCCGCGCGAACCTTCAAGTTCAATCCCGACGCGCCGCTGCCGATCGCCGTGCAACTGCAGGGCTGCCCGTACCGCGACACCGCGCTGAACGCGCTGAAGAAGGCGAAGATCCCGCACCGGATGCTGCTCGAGAGCGCCAGTTCGCCGGCGGTCGAGGCGTGTATCGCGAACGGCCTCGCGGTCGGCCTCATCGAACACGATCGCGTGTCCGGCAACCTGACGAGCCACGTCGCCGGGATCGTGCTGCCCGATCTCCCGCCGCACCTGATCACCATCCTGACGGACGACAGCAATCGCGCCGCGCTGCATCTGCGCGACGTTCTGAAAAGCACCTTCAGGATCGGATGAAGACAAGGCCGGGAACCGGCCTTGCATGAGAAAGCGAAGAGGACGCGCCGCCGGCCCGTTGCAGGCCGGCGGCGTTCGGCATCAACCGCCGAGGTACGCCTGCTTGATGCGATCGTTCGCGAGCAGGTTCGCGCCCGTATCGGCGAGCACGACGCGCCCCGTTTCGAGCACGTAGCCGCGATCGGCCACACCCAGCGCCTTGTTCGCGTTCTGCTCGACGAGGAACACCGTGACGCCTTCGTCGCGGATCGTGCGGATGATGTCGAAGATCTGCGCGATCACGAGCGGCGCGAGGCCGAGCGTCGGCTCGTCGAGCAGCAGCAGACGCGGCTTGCTCATCAGCGCGCGACCGATCGCCAGCATCTGCTGTTCGCCGCCCGACATCGTGCCGGCCCGCTGCGTCGCCCGTTCCTTCAGGCGCGGAAACAGCTTGAACACGTGCTCGATGCCGTCGTCGATCTCATGGCGGCTCGCGAAGAAGCCGCCCATCTTCAGGTTCTCGAGCACCGTCAGGCTCGGGAACACGCGCCGCCCTTCCGGCGAGATCGCCATCCCCTGCCGCATGATCTGGTGCGTCGACATCGCGGTGATGTCCTTGCCCTCGAACAGCACGCGGCCCGACGACGCGCGCGGCGTGCCGCACACGGTCATCATCAGCGTCGTCTTGCCGGCGCCGTTGCTGCCGATCAGCGTGACGATCTCGCCCTTGTTCACCTCGATCGACACGCCCGCGAGCGCCTCGACCGCGCCGTAGTGCGTATGGACCTGTTCCAGCTTCAGCATCACTCTTCCCCCAGATACGCCTTGATCACGCGCGGGTCGTTGCGGACCGCTTCCGGCGTGCCGATCACGATCGGCCGGCCGTGCTCCATCACGAGGATGCGGTCGGACACGCCCATCACGAGGCTCATGTCGTGTTCGATCAGCAGCACCGATACGCCGAACTCGCGGCGCAGCTTGTCGATCAGGTGCTGCAGCTCGATCTTCTCCTGCGGGTTGAGGCCGGCCGCCGGCTCGTCGAGCATCAGGAGGCGCGGCTCGGTGATCATGCAGCGCGCGATCTCCAGACGCCGCTGGTGCCCGTACGACAGCGTGCCCGCCGGCCGGTTGGCGACCGACGTCAGCCCCATCCGGTCGAGCCACACGGCCGCGCGTTCGAGCGCTTCCTTCTCGGCACGGCGATACGCCGGTGTCGAGAACAGGCCGGGCAGCAGCCCCGCCTTCACCTTGCGGTGCTGCGCGACGAGCAGGTTCTCGACGACGGTCAGCGACTTGAACAGGCGGATGTTCTGGAACGTGCGCACCAGGCCCTTCAACGCGATCTTGTGGCTCGGCAGCCCGCCAATCGCGTGGCCGTCGAGCACGACGTCGCCGCCGGTCGGCTTGTAGAAGCCGCCGACGCAGTTGAACACCGTGGTCTTGCCCGCGCCGTTCGGCCCGATGATCGCGAACACCTCATCGCGACGCACGTCGAAATCGATCCCGTCCACCGCGAGCAACCCGCCGAAGCGCATCTGCAACCCGGCGACCTTCAACAGTTCCGTATTCGCGCTCATTGCGGCAGCTCCACGTGGGGACGGCTCGCGGGCAGCAGGCCCTGCGGACGCCACATCATCATCAACACCATCACGAGACCGAAGATCAGCATCCGGTACTCGGCGAAGCCGCGCGCGACTTCCGGCAGCACGGTCAGCAGGATCGCCGCGAGAATCACGCCGAGCTGCGAGCCCATCCCGCCGAGCACGACGATCGCGAGGATCAGCGCCGATTCGATGAAGGTGAACGATTCAGGATTCACGAGGCCCTGGCGCGCCGCGAAGAACGCGCCGCCGATACCGGCGAACGCCGCACCGAGCGTGAACGCCGACAGCTTGATGCGCGTCGGGTTCAGGCCCAGCGAACGGCATGCGATCTCGTCGTCGCGCAGCGCTTCCCACGCACGGCCCATCGGCATGCGGATCAGGCGGCTCGTCACGAACAGCGTGAAGCCGACCAGCACGAGCGCGAGCAGGTACAGGAAGATCACCACGTGGTCGCCGCTGTATTCCAGCCCGATCAGTTCATGGAAGGTCTTCGCGCCTTCGACGCTCGCGCTGCGCACCATCTCGTAGCCGAACACGGTCGGCTTCGGGATGCCCGAGATGCCGTCCGGGCCGCCCGTGAGGCTCGTCAGGTTGTTCGCGAGCAGGCGGATGATTTCGCCGAAGCCGAGCGTGACGATCGCGAGATAGTCGCCGCGCAGCCGCAGCACCGGGAAACCGAGCAGGAAGCCGAACGTCGCGGCCGCGATCGCGGCGAGCGGCAGGCATTCCCAGAACGACAGCCCGAAGTACTGGTTCAGCATCGCGTACGTATAGCCGCCGACCGCGTAGAACCCGACATAGCCGAGATCCAGCAGCCCCGCGAAACCGACCACGATGTTCAGCCCGAGGCCGAGGATCACGTAGATCAGCGCGAGCGTCGCGACGTCCACCGCGCCGCGCGAGCCGAAGAACGGCCACACGAGCCCGACCGCGAGCAGCACCCAGACGATCACGCGCTGCTGCTGCGCGCCCATCGCGGGCATCGCCGGCAGCTTCACCGACGATTTCGCACGCACGAGCCACGGCTTGAACAGCTGGAACAGGAACACGCCCGCGACCGCGATCCACACCGGCCGCCAGTGCGGCGTGAGCACCACCTGATAGCCTTCGAGCTTCAACTGCAGCCCGAGCACCGGAATCGTGAGGATCGCCGTCAGGAACGCGGCGGCCACGGCATTTTTCAGCGCCTGGCCGATCGAAGCGTCGGCGGCCGGGCGGCGAACGGAAATGACTTGACTCATCTGCGTCTCCCTCAAACCTTTTCGATGTCCGACTTGCCGAGCAGGCCGGTCGGGCGGAAGAGCAGGATCAGCACGAGCAGGCCGAACGCGACGACGTCCTTGTACTCGGCCGGCATGTAGCCTGCGGCGAAGGTTTCCGCGAGGCCGAGCAACACGCCGCCGAGCATCGCGCCCGGGATGCTGCCGATCCCGCCGAGCACCGCGGCGGTGAACGCCTTGATGCCCGCGACGAAGCCGATATACGGGTTCAGCTTGCCGATCGTCAGCCCGATCAGCACGCCGCCGACGGCCGCCAGCATCGCGCCGAGCACGAACGTGAACGAGATCACGCGGTTCGTGTCGATGCCGAGCAGGTTCGCCATCTTCATGTCCTCGGCGCATGCGCGGCACGCCCGGCCCATCCGCGAATGCGAGATGAACAGCGTGAGCGCGATCATCAGCACGAGCGTCACGCAGACGATCATCAGGCGCGAATACGGGATGGTCACGTCGAAGTCGCCACCGAGGTGAATGTCGAATGCGCCGGAGATCAGCACGGGCACGGACACGTCGCGCGCACCCTGGCCGATCTGCACGTAGTTCTGCAGGAAGATCGACATGCCGATCGCGGAGATCAGCGGCACGAGGCGCGGGCCGCCGCGCAGCGGCCGATACGCGACGCGCTCGACCGCGAAACCGTACAGGCCGGTGACGATCACCGACACGATCAGCGCGGCGCCGAGCACGAGCGGCAGCGGATAGCCGGCGGAAATGCCGATGGCAGTGAGGGTCACGAGGCCCACGTACGCGCCGATCATGTAGATCTCGCCGTGGGCGAAGTTGATCATGCCGATGATGCCGTAGACCATCGAATAGCCGATGGCGATCAGCGCATAGATCGCACCCAGCGTCAGGCCGTTGACCAGCTGCTGGGCGAATTGGGGAAAGAAGTCAGTCATGTGCGGGAAGCTCCCGTTGGCGTCGTGTCGCCTGCCGTCGCCGGATCACGGCGTGGCCGCGCGCAACGCACGGTGTCGTCTCGGGCCGCCCCATGGCCGCGCAATGGGCAGATGCGCGGCCAATACGCACCCGCCCCGTCCGGGTCTCGGACAGGGCGGCATGCGCGGGCGGATACTCCGTCTTACTTGGCGGCGGTCTTCGTCGCGTCCTTGTGCCACGTGTACACGACGAACTTGAACGCCTTCAGGTCGCCCTGTGCGTCATACGCGACCTTGCCGATCGGCGTGTCGAACGTCGTCTTGTGCATGTACGCGGCGACCTTGGTCGGATCGGTCGTCTTCGCTCCGGCGATCGAGTCGGCGATGATCTTCACCGCGGCGTACGACGGCATCTGGAACGGGCCGTTCGGGTCGCGCTTCTTGTCCGCGAACGCCTTCACGAGCGCCGCGTTGGCCGGATCGGCCGAGAAGTCGGCCGGCAGCGTGACGAGCATGCCTTCCGAGGCCGGGCCGGCGATCGCCGTCACGTCCTTGTTGCCCACGCCCTCAGGCCCCATGAACGTGGCCTTCACGCCCTGCTCGCGCGCCTGGCGCATCAGCAGGCCCATTTCCGGGTGGTAACCGCCGAAGTAGACGAAGTCGACGCCTTGCGACTTCAGCTTCGTGATGATCGCCGAGTAGTCCGAATCGCCGGCGTTGATGCCTTCGAACAGCACGACCGGAATCTTCGCGGCTTCGAGGTCCTTCTTCACCGACGATGCGATGCCCTGGCCGTACGACTGCTTGTCGTGCAGGACCGCGACCTTCTTCGGCTTCACGTTGTTGATGATGTAGTGCGCGGCGGCCGGGCCTTGCTGGTCGTCACGGCCGATCGTGCGGAAGATGAAGTGGCGCTTCTTGCCTTCCGTCAGTTGCGGCGCGGTGGCCGACGGCGTGACCATCACGATGCCTTCGTTCTCGTAGATGTCGGAGGCCGGGATCGTCGAACCCGAGCACACGTGACCGATCACGTACTTGATCTTCTGGCTGACGATCTTGTTGGCGACGGCGACGGCCTGCTTCGGTTCGCATGCGTCGTCCATCATCACGACTTCAAGCTTGTTGCCGCCCGCACCGCCTGCAGCGTTGACCTGCTCGATCGCGGTCAGCGCGCCGGCCTTCACCATGTCGCCGTATTGGGCGACCGAACCGCTCATCGGACCAGCGATGGCGATCTTCACGGTTTCCGCTTGCGCGGCGGCGGCGCCGGCGGCGAACAGCACGGCGGCGGAAATGGACGTAAGACGGGACAGCGTCATCTGGGAGCTCCTCGATGTTGTTTAGTCATACGGGCAAAGGCGGCATGACTTGCGCAATCGAACAGCACCCGGGGCGAGGACATGGGACACGCCCGAGACACATAGAAGACGGAACTCCAGCGGAATGTTGCGTAGCGGGGCCCGGCTCTTGCAGTCCCCGAAGGGGACGTCTGGTTCGGAAAGACATCGTGATGCGTCTTGCATTGCGCAAGCGTTTCGCCTGCCCCGCTTGCCAAATCGCTTGTTCGGAGGGATGGTCCGACAGCCATTGGCAAGGCAGTCGAAATTATATGGGCGTTTTTAAATCGTCTGTCAAAAATGCCGGTCGACCGAGGGAAAACACGGAGGGTTTTGGGGGTAGCGGTGGCGATGGGGGCGCAACCGCGTGAGGGGCGAGAACGTTTGGTTGGGGTGCAATTGGGTTGCTATGGGGTGGGGCTGATTGGGTGAGTGCCTTGCTGCGCTTGGCTTTTGGCGGTCTCGGATTTCGTGCGGGGCGTTTTCGGGTTGTTAAGGGTCGGACCGCTGAAACTTAATCAACTGACGATTGCTTTGCTGGGCACCAACTCGGGGCGTTCGATCGAGGCGGTCAATCCTACTGTTTACAAACAAAACTAAACATCTGGAAGCTGATCGTTATTTTTATGAAATAATACGATTTCGCTTCTGCAATCCAGCCAGCCTTCCTGCGAGTCGTATACCCAGCGCCTCGCAGTCGCTTCAGGGCCGCTTCGACGCCCCTCCGTCGCCCAGCCGCCAGCCAGTGATCTGCCGTTTTTTTTCCCATCGCATATCACCTGCTTCGGAACGCTGATGAATCACCCTCTCTGCCTCTCTTCCGCCGCCGCGATCGCGTGTGCGCTTTCTGTTTCTGCCGTCGATGCTTCCGGGCGCGATTCGCTGACCGATCGGTCGGTGGGTGCCAATGTGTTTCGGTCGGAGCGTCGGGCTGCGGCTCGGAATGACGGGCATGCGGCGCGAACGGGCCACAGTCGCCTGGAGTACGCCGCGCCGATGGAGCGCGGTCCGTTCGATACGCCGGATACGCGGCCGTTGCGGGTGACGGGCGATGCGCTTGTGGTACCGACGCCTTCGGTTGAGCACGAGCCCGATTTTGTATTGCCGTCGAACCGCGTCGCGCTCGGCGCGGGTGGGAGTGACAGTTTTGGTCGCGCGGTGCCTGGATATGCACAGCGCGCGGAGAACTGGAATGAATACCTGCGCGCGAACGGATCGCGGCCTGCTGGTAGTGGCGGTTCGTATGCGCCGCAGCGGCCGTACGACGCGCCGCGCGGTCCGCATGGGGCGCCGAATCCGTTCGATCCTTCGGTGCCGCAACCGGAAACGCGGACGTTTTATGACAACGGCGTGGGGACGAAGTGCACGGCGACGGGCGGTGCGGGGACGTCGCGGTCGTCTTGCAATATCGGGTGGTGAGGCGCGGGGGGGCGACGTCCGTGGTTGCTCTGAACGCCGGTATGGCGATAGACCAGTGTCTTGCCTCCATCGCGAAATGGGCGTAGCAGCTCTCGTCTCGTTACGATGGCATGCGCATTGGGCATTCGCGTAAACGCTTAATCAACTGCTGGTTTCTAGTGCAATCGATGGGGCAATATTGTCCAGCTATCGTCGCCCGCGTAGTACTGTTCAAGCCGACTCAATTCAGAACCCTCCTAAACACATTTGATTGACGCCATCCGGATTGAACACCACCACCGCTCGCAAGCAGCATCACTCACTTTCGAACTTTAAACTGCCCTATTCCACGCCCCGTCTTCCGCCTTCTCCGGCTCAACGAATGCCCAAATCGCATGACATCGAGTACAGCGATAGTACATTGCAGATCCTGCCGACCCTGGTCCCTCAGAATCAAAACGAGGCGGAGCAATATCCGCGAGGACTCCGCTGGTAACGGCAGTATCGCGACGTTGCGAATATTGTTGATATTCCAGGCGTGATTCGAACTGTTTGGGCGAGCCAACTGCCAGACAGTACTCGCACGCTGGAAGTAACTGCGCGATCACTCCATTGCTCCGGGCTTCACTTCCTCGTCTGAGCTTGAGTAATTGACCTCGTGGAATTTGCGCCTCGACACGAGCACTTTCGTTGCCCAACCACACACGCAGTTGCTGCAAATCGATATCTCGATCGCGATAGCGGCGAAACATCTCCTGAATATCCTGATCCACTGACCTTTCCCCTCTGACGTATTCATGAGGCTAGCCCACAAACTTACGGCTAACATCGTCGACTGGGTGAGGTCAGTAGTCCCGGCTCAGACTGCAGCTCAGCCCCGTCTGGTCGCTACCCACTGGCCAGCAACGGTTTTTCACATAAGAAAAGGCGGCGTTATCCATCGACGCGACAGCCCCTTCAAGCGCGCAAATATGAACTAACCGAATCGCTTACGATTCGCACCGCGCCGGAAGCGCACTTACGGTAGCCGCCGCCTTACCCTGGTCGATCCGTGCCAGCGGCACATAGCTATTCGACTCATACAAGTACGTCAGCGCTTCCTCGCCCTGACGATCGTGGTACGTCTCCTGCACGAGCCGCATGCCGTCCCACTGGTAGTCCGTACTCGCATAACCCCCATTCAGCTTCCGAATCCGCCGGCCGAACGCGTCGTATTTGAAATGCGTCGTCCCGACGGTCTTCAACTGGTATGAATACCTGCGGGCGGACGGCTCAAGGCCGGCTGGTAGTGGCGGCTCGTATGCGCCGCAGCGGTCGTACGATGCTCCGCGCGGCCCGCATGGTGCGCCGAATCCATTTGCAGCCGGAGATGCGGACGTTCTATGACAAAGGTGCGGGGACGCATTGCACGGCTACGGGCGGTGCGGGGACGTCTCGGTCGTCTTGCAATATCGCCTGGTGATGCGCCGCAGCGACCAGTAGCGGCGGTCCCATCACACGCGCTGCGCGACATCGCGCAGCGCGGCCGCATCCTGCGGCGTTCCTCTTACATCTGCGTGATGATCAGCCTGCCCGGCTCAATCCTGATCTGAGCCTTTCGGCCCGGAACAAATCCAGCATCGTTGACCAGCGAAATTCCACCGATCTTCAGACACGGATAAGACTTGCTCGACCTGCGGGAGCGTGATTGTCACGGGTATCCCACATTTCCTATTTCGTTAAGAAACGTTGCCCACGGCAGCATTCCAGGCGCGCTCGAAATCCTCCTCCTCGACTTCTTCATGTGGTGAGATTTCAAGCTCGCCCTTCATCCCGTCAAATAGCAAAAAACCAATATCAGAATTCCAATCGCGCCGGGATGACGACGCGTAGACAGATCCATTGTCAGGTCGATTAATCTGGCGCGTCGCGACACCATTAACAAATTCCGTGAAAATCTCTCCGAGGCCGCACGGAAACTCTGTTCTGGAACAGAAATATTCTTTCCTCATGAGCAACCGATCCGCTTCATTTACGCACTTCAAAACATCACGTGGCCTCTTCTCTTCAACCAGGGAGGTTCCAAGATGTGACCCCGTCTCCTTGCCCTCACATTGCCCCCGCGGCGCCTACGGCAGCGGGTGCATCACATTCCCTGCAGGACTTGCATAAAGTCCCGGCGATACCCCCGCAGCACCATGTAGCCTCGTCAGATAGTGCTTCCGCCGTTCCAGCTCCCGGATTCGGCAGCAGCGCGAGTTTGTGGCATGTTCCTATCGGCTAGATGTTTTCTCCGTCGGATCCGTAATTATTCGACAACCTCAACGTCCGGATTTAACTTCTGATAGATACCTATAGCCTCTGAGCCGACATTTGAAATCGTACGAACCCCACACGGCTCGAATTTCTCACACACCTGGCCTTCATTATCAACATAGCGCCTCCTCAGCCGATCATAAAAGCAGTGATTCGGAAAAACATCCATCTCCGACTCATTCAAATGCCCGACATTCTCAAACCCTCCCTTCTCCCTCCAGTCCATCGCCGTAACAAGGGCGGGCGGCACAATCAAATTATTTTTATCCAATATAAATTTAGAATTTTTCTCAGCCGAAATCTCGTTGTACAGATAAATTATACAAATCTCCTCCGAGCCATACTTGAAATCATCCTTCACCACGAGCCCCGGGATGAATCCAACTCCCTTCAAATGCATAACGAATAAATCTCCTTTTTCCGGAGTCGCTTTTTTCCCACCTTCCAGGAGATCAATCACTTCCTTCATTTTCACTTGCTTCATTCGAGTAGATGCCCCCATCCGTTATCCTGCAACCAGTTTCGGCCCCATGTTACAGCATCGTTATACAAGGGGCGATTCGGATCAATGCTGTTGTCGATATTCGTAAATTCGCCGCGCTTGGCATCAATTATCGCCTGCTCGACTGATCTCGCCTGATTTCTCGGAAGCTGTCCCGTCTCATCTGTAAGCAAATCGAGGTTATAACCAAGGTTTTTGGCGTACCGTGTAGACGGATCTTTTGCTATCCCGACGTAATTTGGCTCTTGTCCCCTTGCACTTCTCAGATACACATCCGCCTTGCCGCGACTGCGCGCCACCCAATCCTCAAATGATTCCGGCGTGGACTTGGTGGAGCATGGGGACAGCCCGAACGGATCAATCCACGAGATCGGGTTTCGCGCATAGTGATAGAGGTTAGTTCCGCCCATCAACCCGATTGGATCCGGATTGATAAAGCGCCCGATGTCCGGATCGTAGAACCGGAACGTGTTGTAGTGCAACCCAGTCTCGCGGTCCAGATACTGCCCCTGGAAACGCAGATTTTGCGCCCGCGGCACATCAGTTGGCACTGGCGCCATCGCTTGCACATCACCCCACTCAGGCGTCGGCTGCCGCCGCGCCCTCGCAATCCACTCCTCCTGTACCGCGTTGCCCCACACTTTGTACCGAGCCTGCCAGACCAGCTCGCCATCGGCGTTAGTCAGTTCCTCCGGCAACCCCGACACATCGTTATGGAAATAGTAGACCGCATCCCGTGCATTGGCGTCGTTAGCCGCCGCCTTGCCCTGATCGATCCGCGCCAGCGGCACATAGCTATTCGACTCATACAAGTACGTCAGCGCTTCCTCGCCCTGGCGATCGTGATACGTCTCCTGCACGAGCCGCATGCCGTCCCACAGGAAGTCGGTACTCGCATAACCCCCATTGAGCTTCCGAATCCGCCGACCGAACGCGTCGTATTCAAAGTGCGTCGTCCCGACACCAAGCCGGTCCTTCGTCACGACGATCTTCAACTGGTTCCAGTCGTCGTACTCAAGTACCAGCTCTTTGGCCGGCCCGTGCCCACTCAACTTGCGAACCAGCCGACCATATACGTCGTACTCGAAGCGCTTGTCCTCGAACACCTTGAGCCGGTTGTGCTCGACGAAGCCTCCCGGGTGATCGCTCGACACCAGGTTGGCTGCCGCGTCCCAACGAAACACTTCCGACCGCAATCCCGGCCCGACCGCCTGTTCAATGCGACCCGTCGGGTCATACCGATAGCTCGTCGTGCCATAGCGCAAATCCCGCTTCGGAATCACATGGTCCGCAGCATCGATCAGCTATTAGGGGCTACCTTTGGCAGCCCCCGCACCCTTCAAAATCTATCCCCGGAAGAATAGACTTTGTCATTAAGCCACACAATCTCAAAATGAATAAACCCACAACTCCTCAAAAACAAAATCCAAACTTAAAAAATCCGTCAATCTCTCAAAATCATCAAACTCATCCGGCAAAGAAAGCCCCACCCCCTTTACATCATCCACTTGAACAAATCCGCACCATGCAATCTGAGTTTCAGTATTCTTCAATACTTCACCCACGGCCATTCCAGGCCACAACTTATCCAAGTATTTCCCCGCGAACTTACTATTGCATGCCAGACTTTCTATCCGACCATTTTCCGGATCATGATAGATCGCAATTGTTTCATCAATGCTAACTACGTTCTGACCGGTACGCTCTACGACATGCGTCTCGCTCAGTCTATCAATGACGTCCTGAACCTGCTCACTGAGAAGAATCCCCCCCAGCGATTTACTTGGAACAATTATGTTATTCAGCATCTCCACTCACAACGTTCATGCGTGACTTGCTTCGCCGTCAGTCGCCCGATCGCATCGCGTTGCCCCAAAGCCAGCGTGTACGACTAAGCACGGACGGTCGACTGCTACCTCGAAGGTCCGCCCGTACGCCTCTTGTTTGCACTCAACTTGGAGTTTGAAAAACCAGCAACGTCTTCATCCTGGATGCCGTCACGTTAGGATCAGCCAACGAAGTACACAGATCGGTGAGTATGTCCGTGGCAATAGCAAATGCTTCAGGATCCGCGACCTTCAGACAATCTGAATTTAGCCAGAATATCGCTATTTCCCCCCGCTCCAATTCGTCCAAGCCCGACCACAGAGAATCTGCTAAAGCATCCCAGCTTCGGTTGCTGTGTAACGGTGGATCTAGCGGGCATGTGCTACGAATCGCATCAAAAAACTGCTCCTTGGATGCAATTTCCGTAGGCAAAAACATAACCAGCCAACCGCCGCGCCTGCACTCTTCGGCAATGCGCTCTGCTTCGGCCGAATCGACCACGTAAAGTCCTGGCTTATCCAGCATCATGAATCACCTGATTTGAACAAAAGCGGGATTTCCCGTATCGCCATAATGTGTCCATGTGTAATACATCTCTCCCGTTTGGCTGTTCACCACAATACGGTTAGTGCCCGCACCTGTAGTGCCTGCCGATGGCGCTACCCGATACTCTTGATATGGGGATGTTGGGCCTTTATCTCCCGGCAAGTCCCCAGCCCAATTCTTAAACTGCGTGCCCCACTTCTTTGACAAAGGCCCCGTAGGTACCGTGCCGTTGTCGATATGACTCAAGGTATTCAGCAGCGCTGACTCTTCGGCCGCAGGTAACGATCCCGGAGCAATTCGCGCAATCGGATCTTTCGGTGTTCCTGTCGTCGATCCGCACGTCAGCCCCCAAGGATCAATCCACGAAATCGGGTTTAGCGCATATTGATAGAGGTTCGTTCCACCAAGCAATCCGATCGGATCCGAAGTAACGAAGCGCCCGATGTCGGGATCATAGAACCGAAAAGTGTTGTAGTGTAGGCCCGTCTCACGATCCAGATACTGCCCTTGTAAGCGCAGGTTCTGCGGTCGCGGGACACGGGCCGACTGGAGCACATCCTCCCGCAATTCACCCCACGCTGGGGTCGGTCGACGCGGAGCCCGCGCGACCCACTCCTCCTGTACCGCGTTGCCCCACACCTTGTACCGAGCCTGCCAGATCAACTCGCCATCAGCGTTAGTCAGTTCCTCCGGCAACCCCGACACGTCGTTGTGGAAATAGTAGACCGCATCCCGCGCATTGGCGTCGTTAGCCGCCGCCTTACCCTGGTCGATCCGTGCCAGCGGCACATAGCTGTTGGACTCATACAAGTACGTCAGCGCTTCCTCGCCCTGACGGTCGTGATACGTCTCCTGCACGAGCCGCATGCCGTCCCACAGGAAATCCGTACTCGCATACCCCCCATTGAGCTTCCGAATCCGCCGACCGAACGCGTCGTATTCGAAGTGCGTTGTCCCGACACCAAGCCGGTCCTTCGTCACGACGGTCTTCAACTGATTCCAGTCGTCGTACTCAAGTACCAACTCTTTGGCCGGCCCGTGCCCACTCAACTTGCGAACAAGCCGCCCATATACGTCGTACTCGAACCGCTTGTCCTCGAACACCTTGAGCCGGTTGTGCTCAACGAAGCCTCCCGGGTGATCGCTCGACACGAGGTTCGCCGCTGCGTCCCAGCGAAACACTTCCGACGGCAATCCTGGCCCGGCCGCCTGTTCAATGCGACCGGTCGGGTCATAGCGATAACTGGTCGTGCCATAGCGCAGATCCCGCTTCTGGATCACATCTCCCACAGCGTCGTATTGCCACTGCTTCGCCAGCAGCTCGTCCGCCGCCCTGCCTCGCTGTGCAACGTGCCGGGCACGACGGCCAACCGCGTCATACCCGAAATGACTCGTCAGCTTGCCTTGCGTCCGCAGAACCTCCCGATGCAGATCATCGCGCTCGATGTCCGCCACTGCAGCCCCGTCAACACGGATCTGATGCACATGGCCCGATCCGTAATGCAGCCAGTCGATCGTACGCTCGCCTGAAATCGTGGTGCTGACGCGGTTACCCAGCTCATCGTAGGTATGCGCAAGCCAGCCCGTCGGCGTGTACTCCTCGAGCACCTCACCGCGCGGCCCGTACTTCAGGCTGACCCGATTCTTCAACAAAGGACCACGAGCGGCCAGCGTGTACAACTCGGCCGACGCGATTCGGCTCGCCTTGTCGTACAGGTACTCACAACGTTCATGCGTGGCTTGCTTCGCCGTCAGTCGCCCGATCGCATCGCGCTCGTATCGCGTCTCGATCTTGCCATCCCGCACGATCGTGCCTTGGCCACACACGTCGTACTCGTATGTGCGCTTGTGGCCATCGAGCCCGATCTGCGCAGCCACCAAGTCGCGACGGTCATACTGGAAGCGATACGACTCGCGATTTTCGTTGGTCAAGCTCGCAAGCCGGAACGCATCGTCGTACCCGAATCGCACCACACGATTAGCCGCGTCAGTACGAGCAAGCAGCTGTCCACGCGGATTGATCTCATACCGCGTGCTGCGCTGATTCGCATCGACAACCTCAACGAGACGCCCGGCCAAGTCATACCGGAACGCCTGACGAGCACCATCCGCCGTCCCGATCCCCGTGACCCGCCCCATCGCATCCGTTTCGTACACGGTCGACTGCCCGGCCGCATCGGTCACACGCGCGAGCGCACCACGTGCGTCATACGCAAACCGCGTAACCTTGCCGGAACAATCGGTATACGACGTCAACTGCGCACGACCATTCCACTCAAGGAACTTGTACCCACCCCGCGCATCGCGAATCGTGTGCACGAGCCCGCGCTCGTCCCGGTGATACTCGGTTGCAAAACCCGCCGGATCGCGTGTCAACGTCAGATTGCCGCGATCGTCGTAACGGTATATCCACCGGGAATTCGCCGGATCGGTTTCCGCGACAGGCAGGTCGTAGTACCCATTCCACTCGGTCCGCTCAACCTGGCCAAGCGCATCGATGCGCTGCGTCTGACGCCCGCGCTCGTCATATTCGAAGCGCGTCGTGTTCCCGGCCGGATCGGTCGTGCTGACCAACTGCCGCTTTGCGTTCCACTCCAACTGCCACACGTGGCCTTCGGCATCCGTATGGCTCGTCGGCTGCTGATCCTCGTTCCATGTCCAGCGCGTCACGCGACCGATCTGGTCGGTAATCGTCACCGACCGCTGCGCGAGATCCGCGTCGAACGTGTACGCTTCGCCGTCGTTGGTCCAGTGGCGCACCACACGCGCGTCGCGGCCGACACCCTGCCACGCATAAAAACACTGCAGGCCGCCAGGCAGCGTGTGCTGGACCATCAGCCCATGCTCGTATGCGAAGCGTCGCCCGATATGACCGCTACGATCGGTAACGGCCACCAGTTCGCCGGCGTTGCCATACGCGTACCGCACCAGCGTGTCGGGTTGTTCACCGTCAACGCCACGGGTCAGCTCGATCGCGCCGATACGTTGCGGATGCAACTTGTCGTAGGACAGGGTCAGCAAGCGACCGGCGCTGTCGTGCAACCGTACGGGTCGCACGATCTCATCGTGAGCTTCTCGCTCAACCTCGATCCAGTTACCGTTGCGATCTTCGAGACGCCACAGCTTGAGCGCTTCGCCATCCGCATCGGTACGAGCGCGGCCGAAATCGCGATACACCCCGTCGACCGTCTCGACCACATAGTGGCCACCTTCGGTGCAGATCAGGTAAATGCCTTCCGGCACGCTGAAATGGCTTTCACCCGGCGACACGGCCGGGAACACGATATCGCGCCCCTGCTCGTCCCAGTACGTGATCGACACCACTTCGCCGTGTTCACGTGCAAGCCGCAACTCGACGCTGATCGGCACGCTCCACCCCGTCCCGAACAGGCTGTCGGCACGATCGTCGAGACTGCTATAGAAACGCTGCCACACGATCGGCAGCGGCCCGGGCAGGACGAAGTCGGTATCGTCCGTACCATCGAGCACCTTGCTGCCGGTAATGACGTCGACCGGATGCCCCGCCGACGGCCTCGCCAGACTACCCAGCCAGGTTCCGAACGCACCCCCCGCGAAATTCACCGCAAGACATGGCACCTTGCTTTTCAGGAAGTCGCCCCAGCTCATCTTCCCGCGGCCGCACACCGCGAGCGCGATCCCAAGCGCGGCCCCCAGCCACCCGAGCCGCGTGGCCGACTTCACATCCCGCACCCGCTGCGTCCCACCGCCGATAAATACGTTGTCCGAGCCTTCGGCAATCGTCCCGTCACAGGTCGTCTTGTCGCCAACCCGCGCGGCCGGTTGATCGTTGATATAGACGCTGCCCGACCCGTCGGCAATCATCTGTGGCCCGGGATGATCGGTACACGCAACGGTATCGAGATCGCCCGGCTTCGCCGCCCGCGCCGCCGGCTTGTCGTTGACGTAGACGTTGCCCGACCCACTCGCGATCTTGCCTTTGATCTCGGGCGGCACGAGCGAATTGGCCACCGACTTCGCGCCGTCGTCGATGGCATCGTTCATGCCGCTCGCTTCCATCAGCGCGCCGGAGCCGACCGCCACGCCTACACCGATCGCAATCACGAGCGGCGTCGCCAACCCCGCCGTGCCGATTTCGAGCGCAGCGAGGCCGGCGAATATCAGCCCCTCCATCGCCTCTGCCACCAACGCACCGACGATGGCGCCGCCGACTACCGACCCAACAGTGCCGACAAGCTCACCCAGGAGCGACGTATGCTGGATCGGATCTTCGAAGCGTGCGGCCGCGAAGTTTTCCGCGCTCACGACGCGTCACCCGGCCCGAGGAGGGACGGCCGAGCCGCGCGCGGCTGGAAACTGGCGAGCATGCGTTCGGCGATCGCCTGCTGTTCCTCGGTCAGCGGCGCCGCGCTGGTCAACGTCATCACCAGCACGCGGCCGGCGTCATCCGATGGGAACATCGTCTGCACCTGATGCCAGAGCCTGCCGTCCCGCTCGAGCGTGGAATCGATCTGAATGCCCGCGCGAGACCCCACCGTCACCGGCCGACGCGCCTTCTCGGTCAGCATCCTGGCATCGCGCGACGCGACTTCCCATTCGCGCGCGACGAACGCGTCGAGATTCTCCCCGTCTCGCAACCGTCCGCGGGCGATCACGAGATTGAGGCCGCCGGGGCCAGCGTTCATCATCAGGATGTTAACCGTGCGGTCGAGCGCCGCGTCCGGCAGTTCAAAGGTGCCTTCGTGGATTGCGTAGTGCATGGCTGGTTTCGTTCGAGTTATTTGTTGAGGTCGATACGCGTGCCGTTGATCATCACGCCGTCGTCGGTCATCAGGATCACGGAGCCCTTGTGCTCGAGGCGGATGCCTTCCGGCGCGAGCGAGATCGAGCTGTCCATCACCTTCAGCAGGATGCCGCGCTCGGCCATGTAAACCTGTGTGCCACCGCCGCCATCCTTGGCCGGCGTCGTCACCTCGACGGTGGTCGCGGTCGTGCTGCGCTTCTCGGCGATCGTCTCGGTCAGGTTGCCCTGCGGAATCTGCTTCTCTTCGCTGCCCGTCGCCACCAGCACGGTACGCATCGGCCCCAGCACCTTGTGCGTCTCGTTGTTCTCGACGACGGTGTTCATGTCCTTCTGCGCGTGCATGAAGAATTCCTGCATGCCGTTCGTGTCGGTCATGCGGATCTCGTTCGACCCCTGCCCCTTGTGCGTCTGACTCTTGATCCCCATCGTCTGACCGGCCGCACCGTGATACGGGTTGCCCTGTTCGCCATTGAACACACGACCGACGATCACCGGGTTATCCGGGTCCCCCTGGTTGAACGCCACCAGCACTTCCTGCTTGATCCGCGGAATCGCGGCCGCGCCCCAGCCGTCGCCCGCCCACGGTTGCGATACACGCACCCACATCGAATCGGAGCCGTCCTTCTTGCCGCGCCGGTCCCACGGGAAATGCACCTTCACGGCGCTGCCGTTGGTGTAGATTTCCTCGCCCTTCGGCCCGACGACGATCGCCGACTGCGTGCCGTGAATCACCGGCTTCGGCGTGCCGCGCGGCGCACGGTACGGAATCTTCTTCGGCAGCAGCGCGAAGCTGTTGCGATACGGCAGCTTCGCGCTGTGCTGCGTGTAGTCGTTCACCGCCTCGTGACGCACGTGCAGGATCACGTATTCCTGGTTGTTCTCGAGCACCGGGTGATTCGCGACGGTGACGGCGCCCGCCGTGGTCATGCGCCACGCGTAGCCGCCGCCGGTATAGCGATGGGCCTGCGCCTCCTCGGCCTCCATCGCGAAACGCGCGTAGCGGTTGCCGTCGTCGCCGTGGTCGTACAGCGACTGGTGCTCGAACCGCTCGGTCGCGTCGAGCCGCGCATGCTTGAGGTTCTGCGGCCCGGCCTCCACCAGCATCAGCGGCGACGACGGGTTCTGGTGGTTGAAGTCGCGGAACGTGACCTTGCCCACGCCAAAGCGCCGACCTTCGTGCAACTGGTCGATGCCGCTGTCCTCGCTCGCCTCGGTGGCCGCGAACGGCACCGTCGCGAGCCCGTCGATCGGGCGGAACAGCAGGTTCGAATCGCCGATCACCAGGATGTGCTTGTCCTTCTCGTAGCGGTGCGTCCAGACCAGCCCCTCCTGCTCCATCAGCCGCGCGCAGAAGTTGTAGTAGCTCTCCTGGTACATCACGACGTACTCGAGCGGCTTCTGGGCCGTGCGGATATCGAATACGAAGTCGGAGAAGCCGTGCTCCTGGAAGATCTCGGTGAGGATGTCCTGCGCGGTCTTGTTCTGGAAGATCCGGCAGTCGGTGGAGCGCGTCAGGAACCAGAACCAAGGCACCGCCGTGAGGTGATATTGCGTGACGTTGCCGGGGTTGCCGGCGCGGTCGAACGACGCGACGTAGCCGTCGAAGTAACGATCGTTGTCGGCGGCGCCCGATGCGACGACGCGCTCGAGCGTCGACAGGCGCGCCTGCTGGTCGAACCGGATCTTGACCTGCTGGCCGATCAGGTCCTCGGGGCGCAGGTCGTGGCGATGCGACAGCAGGTCGAGGTGGATCTCCGGCAACCGGTTCACGTGCTCGTCGACGACGGCAGCGCTGACCAGCAGCACGTCCGGGCCGAGCGGCGTATCGAGCGTCACGTAGCGGTTGAGTTGAGTCAGGCGCGCGGGGTTGGCGGCGCCGTTGATCGCCTCGGCAATCGCGGCGGGCGTCTTGTCCATCAGCGAGAAGCCGGTCTGCGCGAGCTGCATCGCGCGCTGGACGGTGTCGACGTGCCCGGCCAAACCCGCAAGCGGCCCGAGGCTGCCGGCGACGCTCGACGCAACCGGGCCGGCGAGACCGCCGAGCGCGCTCAACGAGCCGAGCGCACTACCGCCCATTCCAGTGGGAATACCCCCGTTCGGAGCGAAACTCATTCTTGTTCCTTCTTGTGTTCTCAGGTTCCTGGTGCCGGCTGACCGGCCCGAAGCCCCGATAATGTAGGACAAAATCCGGACGCGTGAAAGACACCTGCAAACGTTTCCGTTCGGGCCCCCGATAGCCCGAAAACAGGCCGGCAGCCGGCCGCCCGGACGGCAGTTGCCCATGCCGAATCACCGCGCCAGTACGCGCGGAACACGACACAATCTGCATGAAACGTGTGACAGATCCGTACGGGGCGAAGCGTCGCCCCAGTCACGATGAAATAGTGCGAACGCTCGGAACGGAACGCGCGCCGGCAAACGCTGCCGTGCCGCTACACGCTGCCGGTCGTCGCGTTCGATCGCATGCCTTCCGTAGCTTTCAAACGCCTTTCTTTCCGTGCGGGGAAACCGCCGCGGTCACCGCGGCGACACCACGATCGCCGCCCGCCGGTTCTGCGCCCTGCCTCCCGGCGTCTTGTTGTCCCCGACCGGATCGCTCTTCCCTTTCCCGACGACCGCGATGCGCTTCGCATCGAGCCCCACGTCGACCAGTTCAAGGGCGACGACCTCCGCCCGCCGCCTGGACAACTCGACGTCATACTTGTCCACGCCTTCCTGGTCCGAATAGCCGTAGACCCGTACCCCGTTGATCCCCGCCGAGTGGAGCGTGCGACCGATCCGTTCGACGATCCGCCGCACATCGGGCTTGAGGTTGTAGCGATCGAAATCGAACAGGATCGGCCCGGTCGAGCCGAACTCGAAACCCTGCTGGGTTTCCTGGAAACCGGCCGACTTGAGCGCGGTGACCTGCGTCTGCGTCAATCCACGATGAAGCGGCGGCGTATTGCAGCCTCCCAGCAGCATGCACAAAAGCAGCGCGCTGCCGACGCACATGCGCCCAATGCCCACCGGAAACGTGTTGTTCATCATTGACCCCTTCGATTGCACGCGCATCGCGAGCGCTCTTCCAACCCACTGCCGCGGCCTCGCCCGCAGCGTGAAACGATGGACCTCAAGCCGCCCCCGCGACCCCTTCCGCCAGTTGCCACGAGCCTGGCCGGGCGCGCTTGGCGCGGTACATCGCGGCATCCGCCGCCCGCAGCAAGCCGCTCGCATCCGACGCGTGATCGGGATACAGCGCAACGCCGGCACTCATCATGGTGGCCACCACGCGGCCGTCGGACAGCTCGATCGACGGCGCCATACCGGACAAGATCTCGTCAGCAATACGACATACGCTACCCGCGTCGCGCACGGCCGGCAGCATGACCGCGAATTCGTCGCCGCCCAGGCGCGCGACCAGGTCGGTCTCGCGCACCTGCGTGCGCAGTCGTG
The DNA here is from genome assembly GCF_017104595.1 of Burkholderia sp. Tr-20390. NCBI lineage: Bacteria > Pseudomonadati > Pseudomonadota > Betaproteobacteria > Burkholderiales > Burkholderiaceae > Burkholderia > Burkholderia sp. Tr-20390. The sequence continues at coordinate 32,629 of NZ_JAAGPC010000038.1, forward strand.
ACGCGATGCCGATCAGCACCGCGTCGCCGGCGTCGTGGCCGAGGCAGTCGTTGATTTCCTTGAAGCGGTCGCAATCGAGGTACAGGATCGCGACCCGCTGCCCCGTCACCCCGGCTTCGCCGAGGGCGAGTGCGAGACGCGACTCGAACTGCACGCGGTTGGGCAGCCCCGTGAGCGCATCGTGCGTCGCCTTGTGTTCGAGCGACGCGTTCTCGTCGCGCAGCGTGTTCTGCCACTCTTCGAATTCGTCGAGCAATGCATTGAAGTCGTCGCCGAGCTGGTTGAGTTCGGCAATCGATGCGGGCTCGACGCGCTGCGCGAACGCACGTTCGCGCCGCACCGCGTGGGCGACGCCCGCCAGCGCGCGCAACGGCGAAACGATGCTGCGCAGCAGGCGTTGCGAGCTGATATACGCACCGATCACGCTGACGGCCAGGCAACCGAGAATGCCGCCCACGCCGCCAAGCAGGAATCCGAAGAACTGATGCCCACGGCCGCGCACGACGACGTGGCCGACGACGATGCCGTCGTGCACCACCGGCGCGGTCACGGGCCCCGGCAACGCGAGGTCGGCGACGACGCGCTCGAGCCGCGCGATCCCGCTGCCGGCAGGCAACTGCCACGTCGCGAACGGCTGGCCCTTGCTATCCGTGACCACGACCTGCGCGACATCCTCATCGCCGGCGATCATCCCGATCGCCTCGGCCGCCGCGACGCGGTCGCCGAACACGAGCGCGGCCTCCACCGTATACCCGAGCGAGCGCGCCAGCAGGTTCAGGTTGTTGCCGGCATACGCACGCAATGCAATCACGGCCACCACGATCAACGACACGGCGGCCATCGTGACGGCGACGAATGCGAGGCGCAGGTGCGCGCGACGCAGCACGCTTTGCAGCGTCGGGCGCGGCACGCGCGACAGGGAGACCGGAGGGGCGCGCCGTGTCATGGTGCCCCCGGCCGTCGCGCGAGATTGAGCACGTTCGGATGCACGCGCACGCCACTGCGTGCGACCGCGTCGAGATTGATGTCGAACGACACGCGCTCGCCGTCGACGTTGAGACAGAACATGCCGCCCGCGGTGCAGGATGGATCGTGCTCCGAAATTGTCAGCACCGGATGGCCGGCCACCGCTGCCCCCACGCGCGCGCGTTCCTCTGCGCCCAGGTTGCCGAGATAGACGATGTCGCAGGCGATGCCGAGCGCGGGATCGTCGAAGCGCACACGCTGCACGTCGAGCAGCGTCGAGCCGGCCTGCAGCGTATCGGTCAGGCCGCGCGCATGGTCGGGCCGGCCCGTGACGCACAGATGCAGGCGCACGGGTGTCGTCGGCCAGCGGGTGAAACTGATGATGCCCAGCACGACCTGACGCACGGCCGTGTCGGATGTCGCCCCGCCCGGACCGGCGGGATCCGCGGGGCTTGCGGGCGCAACGATGCGCACCGTGTCGGCGGGATCGAGCGCCTCGGCGGAAGCCCCGGCAAGCACGGCCTGTGCAGCCCCCAGAACGCAAACGATTGCGACCAGCGCATGGCGCAGCGGAGCGGTTCGACCCGGGCAGCCGGGCACCGTTCGCGCGGCGATTGCCGCCGCGTCCGCTGGCGTCGCCGCAGTCGCGAGACTGGCAGCCGACGCGCACACTTTCGCATCCATGATGGCAACATCCGCTGGCGTCGCTCCGGCGCTGCCTCCTGCCTCCCTCCATGCACGTGCAGGCACCGAATTACGCGCATGATGGCTTCATCTTAGGTAAAAATTCGCATCACCAACCAGTGGGAAACACCCGCGAGCAGCGCGAGAACTTGTGCGGAATCGGCGCTTGCGCGCGACGATGCGGGCGAACGCATGCGCCGACGTCGACCCGGCTGCGACGTCGGCGCATTGATCAGCGGAATGGCGGCCGATGCGAGTCAAACTTCATACGTTCGGTCACGCTACGCCACCGCCGACAAATCGAAAGGCGTCTCCCGCAACCGCTTCCCCGTCAGCCGGAATACCGCGTTCGCGATCGCCGGCGTCACCGCCGGGCTCGACAGTTCACCGACACCGCCCGGCTTCGCCGGATCGCCCTGCACGATATGAATGTCGGTATCGGGCATGTCGCTCATCCGCATCACGCGATACGTATCGAAGTTCGACTGCTGCACGCGGCCGTGCCGGAAGTCGATGCGATCGGACGTCGCATGGCCGAGCCCCCACATCAGGCCGCCGTACAGTTGCTCGTCGACGCCGGCCGGCGACACCGCGATCCCGCAATCGGCGACGCACGTCAGCTTCTCCACGCGCACCGCGCCGTCCTTGCGCACGACCCGCGCGACCACCGCGACATAGCTGTCGTACGCCTGGTTCGTCGCGATGCCGAGTGCGACACCGTCCGGCAGCGGCTGGCCCCACCCCGCTCGTTGCGCCGCTTCACGCAGCACGGCCGCATGGCGCGGCCGGTCGCGCATGTGCGCGAGCCGGAACTCGACCGGGTCGCGCTTCGCCGCGTGCGCGGCCTCGTCCATCACCGATTCGACCGCGAACACGTTCGGGATGTAGCTCACTGCGCGGAACCAGCCGGTCGGCACACCCGTCTCCAGCCGGATCCAGCCGATGTCGCGATGCGGCGCCGAATACGCGAACTCCCATTTCGTGATGGCCTCGGTCGTGCTGAAATCCATCCGGTCGGCGCGCTCGAGGTAGCCGGGCTCCCACTGCTGCGGCGAGGCGGGCATCACGGCGCGCAGCCACAGCGACGCGAGATCGCCCTTTGCATCGAGCACCGCGCGCGCACGGTGGTAGCTTGCCGCGTGATAGAACAGCGCACGCATCTCGTCCTCGCGGCTGTTCATCAGCTTCACGGGCTTGCCGGTCTTCACCGCGAGCCACGTCGCCTCGAACAGCCAGTACTTCGATTCGCGCGCGCCGAAGCTGCCGCCCGACACCAGCTCGTGCAGCGTCACCCGATGCGAAGGAATGCCGCCGATCACCTCCGCTGCTTCCATCGCGGTCGACGGCACCTGCAGCCCGCCCCAGTATTCGATACCGCCGTTGCGTGCCCACACGGTGAGGTTGATCGGCTCCAGCGGATTCGCGGCCTTGTGCGGCATCGCATACGACGCCTCGATCGTGCGCGCGCCGGCCGCATGGGCCTTCGCCGGATCGCCGTCGGCGATCGTCGGCACGACGCGCGCGGCCGGATCGTCGAGCCACGCGGCCTGGCGCGCGGCGAGCGTGCTGCTGTCGAAGGTTTCGAACAGGCTGTCCTCCCATTCGATCGTCAGCGCGGCCTGCCCTTGATGCGCGGACCAGTAGTCGTCCGCGAGCACCGCGACGCCGGCCTGGTTGCCGCCGAGCACGTCGGGGCGCGGCGGAATCTGCAGCACGTCGCGCACGCCGGGAATCGCAAGCGCCGCCTTCGCATCGACGCTGCGCACGCGGCCGTCGATCACCGGCGCGCGCGTGACGACCGCGACCAGCATCCCCGGCAGCGACACGTCGATGCTGTACGGAAACGAGCCGTCGGACTTCTGCGCGGCGCCGCGCTTCTTGCGCAGCTTGCCGATGTAGCGGAACTCCGTGGGATCTTTCAGCGCGACCTGCTTCGGCGCCGGCAACTGCGCGGCCGCCTGCGCGAGCGCGCCGTACGTCGCCCGGCGGCCGCTCGACGCATGCAGCACGGCGCCGTCTGCCGTCGTACACGCAGAAGCGGGCACACCCCATTGATGCGCCGCCGCTTCGACGAGCATCGCACGCGCGGTCGCGCCCGCTCGACGCAGCCGGTCGTACTCCATCGCGACACTCGTGCTGCCGCCGGTCGAGAACACTTTCCACAGCGGATGCAGGTAGTCGGCGAAGAACGGATCTTCCGGCGTGATCACGTCGACCCGGAACGGATCGACGTCGAGTTCCTCGGCCACCACCGCCGCGAGCGCGGTGCGCGTGCCGGTGCCCGAATCGTGCTTGTGCACGACGAGCTTGATCGTGTCGTCGGGCAGCACGCGCACCCACGCGTTCGGTTCGAATTCGCCGGCGGCCGGATGCGGATCGCCGCTCGCGTGCTTGCCCGCGGCCGCCGCGTCGGGCATCCGGAAGCCGATCGCGATGCCTGCGGCCAGCAGCGCCGAACCCTGCTTGAGAAAACGCCGGCGCGGCGTGCCGTCGCCATGCGGTGCATCCGCTGCGTGATCGTCGCGCATGTCACGCCTCCTTCGCGGGTTCGGCCGCGGCCTTCAGCGACGGATCGCCCGACGCCGCACGCTTGATCGCGCGATGAATGCGCGCATACGTGCCGCAGCGGCAGAGGTTGCCCGACATCGCCTGCACGATCGCGTCGTCGTCCACCGGCTGCCCGCCCTTCAGCAGCGCGGCCGCCTGCATCAGTTGCCCCGGCTGGCAATAGCCGCATTGCGGCACGTCCTCGGCGACCCACGCGAGTTGCAGCGGATGCCGCCCGTCCGGCGACAACCCCTCGATCGTCGTCACGTGCCGCCCGCGCGCGGCGACGGCCGGAATCAGGCACGCGCGTACGGCCTGCCCGTCGAGATGCACGGTGCACGCGCCGCACAGGCCCTTGCCGCAGCCGAACTTCGTGCCGGTGAGCTTGAGCCGGTCGCGCAGCACCCACAGCAACGGCATATCCCCCGGTACATTCTCGAGCGAATGGCGTGTATCGTTCACGACGATGTCGATCATGCGCGGTCTCCTGATTCGCATTCCTGGGTCGGCCCGCGCCCATCGCGCGGTTCCGGAGCATTATCGAAACGCGATGCACGGGTACGCCAGCGATCATTTCGTCGAATCCCTGTCAGTCGGACTAACAGATGCTCAAGCGATACCCTTCGATCCAGTCGATGCAGGCGTTTCTGCACGCCGCGCGGGTCGGCAGCTTTTCCAGCGCGGCACGCCAGCTGGCGCTCACGCACAGCGCGATCAGCCAGCAGATCCGCTCGCTCGAGGAATTCATCGGCCAGCCGCTGTTCGCCCGCGCCGGCGGCCGCGTGATGCTGACCGATGCCGGCACGCTGTTCGCGAACCAGTTGTCGGACGGGCTCGAGCAAATCGATCGCGCACTGTCGTCGGTGAAGGGGCGCACGGCCGGGCCGTCACTCCGGCTCGACGTCGATCCGGAACTGATGCAGGGCTGGCTGCCCGCGCGGCTGCCGGCATTGATGCGCACGCTCGACGGCACGACGCTGACGGTGCTGTCGGCGCCGCGCCATGATCGCGATGCATTCGACCACGTCGATGTCGCGCTGCGCTATGGCTATGGCGAATGGGAAGGCGTGGACAGCACGCTGGTCTGCCCCGACCGGCTGACCGCGATGGCCGCGCCGGCGCTGCTCGAACGTTACGGGCTGACGGCGCCGCTCACGCCCGAACAGGTGTTGGAACTGCCGCTGCTCGGCTATACGAAGCGGTCGTGGATTCCGTGGCTCGAAGCGGCGGGCCTCGAACCCGTCGAACCGGACACGATCGCCGTGTTCGACAACGCGGCGGGGCTCGTCGCGACGCTCGCGTCCGGGCTCGGCGCCGGGCTGGTGCGCGGGCTGCTCGCCGCCGATGCGCGCCGCGACGGCCGGCTCGTCGAACTCTGCACGATCGCGATTCCGACGCACTACAACCTGCATGCGATCTGGCCACGCGAGCGGCATGCGCGCGTCAAGCCGCTGGTCGACGCGATCGGTACGCTGGTCGCGCAGTCGCTCGCGTGCTGACGCGCGCCGCTACGCGCTGAACTCCGCCGCGACCTCGCGCACGGTGTCGAGAAACGCGCCGAGCACCGCGGACGTATCGTCCGCGCGGTAGCGCGCCTGCAGCGATACCTCGAGCGCCGGCGGCAGCAGCGGCACGAACGCGACGCCGCCCGTCGAGATCTGCCGCGACGACGCGGGCAGCAGCGCGACGCCCAGCCCTTCACGCACCAGCGACAGCAGCGTGTGCACCTCGACGACCTCGTGCGCGATCCGCGGCGTGAAGCGCGCATCGACGCAGCTCTGCTGCAGGAAGCGCGCCAGTTGCGAATGCCGCAAGCCGAATGACACGAACTGCTCGCCGGCCAGCTCGCCGAGCGCGATCGCGTCGCGCGACGCGAGCGGATGGCCGGACGGCAGCACGGCCACGGCCGTTTCGCGCACCACGATCTCGCTGCGGATCGACGGGTCGTCCTGGAACAGCCGGAAGAAGCACACGTCGAGCCGCTTCTCCTTCAGCGCGTCGATCTGCGCGGCGGGCGTCATCTCGTGCAGCGACCAGTGCACGTGCGGATGGCGCTCGGCGAACACGCGCAACGCACGCGGAATCGGCACGACCATCGCCGAGCTGATGATGCCGACCGCAAGCCGCCCCACTTCACCGCGCCCCGCGCAACGCGTGAGATCGATCGCGCGATCGAACTGCGCGACGATCAGCGGCACCTGCTCCTTCAGTGTTTTCCCTGCCTCGGTCAATTCGACGCGATGCTGCGAGCGCACGAACAGCGCGGTGCCGAGCTGCTCCTCGAGCAGCCGGATCTGCTGGCTCAACGGTGGCTGCGAGATATGGAGCCGCGCGGCCGCGCGCCCGAAATGCAGTTCGTCGGCCAGCACCGCGAAGTAACGCAACACACGCATGTCCATATCGCAAACGTATCAAGAGCGTCAGTAAAAAATATTGTACAGAGCACATTCGGCTGGTGACACTCGGTCCCAAGCAGCAGTGCACGTCGCAGTGTGTCACTCGATGCCGGCGAGGGGAAGGCGCAAAAAAATAATGCGCCTTGCAAAGGGCCGCATGAATCCGACCGACAGGTCGCTTCATCGACGTGCCTGCCCGCGATACGGCAACCGGCCTTTCCGGTTCCTCTCAAGGAGATCGAGTAGATGATCATCGACACCAGCTGTTACCCGACGAATCTCGTCGACCTCGCATGGCGTCACGACGGCCCGCCGTTCACCGGCGAGCGCCTGATCGAGACGATGAACGGCCCGTTCCTCATCAACGGCAAACCGCGCCGCGTCGACAAGGCGTTCATCCAGCCGCCGCAAGGCAACACCATTTACACGTATACCGACGGCGAGAAGTCGGGCACCGAATCGATCGACGCGTACATGGCGTACACGGTCGAGATGGTGCGCAAGCACCCCGACCGCTTCATCGGCTGCTTCGTCTACAACCCGCGCTGCGGCGTGGAGAACGGCGTGAACGCGATCGATCACTACGTGCGCAAGCTCGGCTTCAAGATGGTGCAGTTCCAGGCCAACATGCATGCATACCGGCCCGATCGCGCACTCGACTGGCTGCGCCCCGCGCTGAAGAAATGCGCGGAACTCGGCGTGCTCGTGAAGCTGCACACCGGCGACGGCCCGTACAGCATCCCGACCGAGTGGGTGCCGATGATCAAGGAATTCCCGACGGTCAATTTCATCATGGCGCACTTCGGGGTGCAGACGGGCGGCGTCTACTGCTTCGAGCCGTTCCAGCTCGCGATGGACCTGCCGAACGTGTATTGCGAATCGGGCTGGTGCCTGCAGTCGCGGATCGTCGAATTCGCGAAGGTGCTGCCGAAGCACAAGATCCTGTTCGGCTCCGACACGCCGCCGAACGAACCGGGCATGTGGCTGCGGCTGCTCGAGGTGCTGTGCTTCGATCCGCCGCAAGGGATGAATCTCGACGAGGACACGCTCGAGGATTACCTCGGCAACAACACCGCGCGAATGATCGGCCTCGAACCGACGCCCGCGCCGCGCACCGTCGACGAAGCGAAAGCGCTGCTCGCCGCCTGACGCCCGCGCCCCTCTCTCCCGATTCCGGAGCATTGCATGATCATCGATACGCACCTGCACCCGACCAACCTCGTCGACGAGGCGTGGCGCCACACCGGCGAACCGTTCACCGGCGAACGCCTGCTGAAGATGATGGACGGCCCGTACATCATCAACGGCAAGCCGCGCCGCATCGACATGGGCTTCATCCAGCCGCCGCCGGGCAACACCGGCTATCGCGACGGCAACCGCCGCGGCCGTGAAGGCATTCGCGACTACATGGCGTATATCGCCGAGCTCACGCAGAAATACCCCGACCGCTTCATCGGCAACTTCACGTACAACCCGCGCTGGGGCCCGGAGAACGGCGCGGCGGAGCTCGAATTCCACATCAGGGAGTACGGCTTCAAGATGGTGAAGCTGCACGCGAACATGCACGGCTACCGGCCCGATCGCGCGCTCGACTGGCTGCGCCCGGCGATGAAGGTCTGCGCGAAGTACAACATCGTCGTGCTGATCCATACCGGTGACGGACCGTACACGATCCCGACGCAGTTCTATCCGATCATCCGCGAGTTTCCGATGGTGAACTTCATCATCGGTCACTTCGGAATCCAGACGGGTGGCAACTACTCGTTCGAAGCGTTCTGGATGGCGATGGATACGCCGAACGTGTACTGCGAATCGGGCTGGTGCTACCAGTCGCGGATCGTCGAGTTCGCCCGCGAGCTGCCGCGCAACAAGATCGTGTTCGGCACCGATTCGCCGCCGAACGAACCCGGCATGTGGCTGCGCGAGCTGGAAATGCTGTGCGGGCCCGCGCCGCAGGGGATGGATCTCGACGAGGACGGCCTCGAGGACTACATGGGCAACAACATCGCCCGCCTCGTCGGCATCGAGCCGACCAAGCCGCCGAAGGATCTCGACGAAGCGCAGAAGCGCCTCACGTCGACCTACCTGTAACGCGCCGGCAGCCGGATCGCGTGCCGCTCTGAACACGCGCGCGATCCGGCCTTTCCCCTTCCGCATCCGACGGAGTGCATCATGGCGTCCAGCCTTTTCGCCGAGCAGCAGGATTTTCATCACTTCGCGAACGCCTATCGCGAACGCTTTCCGGACGACGTGCTGACGCTCGCGCAGCCGCTGTCCGCCGACCAGGACGTCACGGCCGTCGTCGCGTCGCTCGCCGCGCGCGGGCGGCACGAGATGCTCGTCTGCGAGCGCGTCGACGGTCTGTCGACACCGCTCGTCACCAACGTATTTGCGTCCCGACCGCGCATCGGCCGGCTGTTCGGCGTCGATGCGAACGGCCTGTTCGACGCGTGGCAGCAACGTGCGAACGCACCCGTCGCGCCGGTCGTCGTGCCGCACGGCCCCGTGCTCGATCAGGTGACCGAAGGCGACGCGGTCGATCTCGCGCAGCTGCCGATGATCCGCCACTTCGAAACCGATCGCGGGCCCTACGTGACCAACGCGGTGATCGTCGCCGAAGATCCGGTGACGGGCGTCGCGAACCTCAGCTACCACCGCTCGATGCCGCATGCGCGCAACGCGCTGGCGACGAGCCTGCATTCGCGCGGCCATCTGTGGCGGATGCTGCAGACCGCGAAGGCGCGCGGCGACACGCTCAAGGTGGCGATGGTGATCGGCGCGCATCCGCTGTTCATGCTCGCGGCCGCCGCGCGCGTGCCGTTCGGCGCGGATGAGCGCGCGATTGCCGGCGGGCTGTTCGGCGCGCCGCTGCAGCTCGTGCGCACGCCGCGCCACGGCATCGGCGTGCCGGCCGCCGCCGAGTTCGTGCTCGAAGGCACGATCGATCCCGACGCGCATGCGGAAGAAGGCCCGTTCGGTGAATTCACCGGCTACTCGTCGGACCGCTCGACCAACAACGTGCTGCGCATCGACGCGATGATGCGGCGCAAGGATGCATGGCTCGTCGACGTGGTCGGCGGCCCGTATGCGGAGCACCTGACGCTCGCGCGGCTGCCGCGCGAAGCCGAGATGAGCGAAAAGCTGAAGGCGCGCTTTCCTTCCGTCACCGCGATCCACTATCCGAATTCCGGTACGCACTTTCACTGCTACGTCGCGCTGAAGCAGTCGCGCGACGGCGAGGCGCGCCAGATCATGCTCGCGCTGCTCGGCTGGGATCCGTACCTGAAGAACGTGGTCGCGGTCGACAGCGACGTCGACATCACCGACGACGCGCAGGTGCTGTGGGCCATCGCGACGCACTTCCAGCCGCACCGCGACCTGTTCGTCGTCGACGGCCTGCCCGGCAGCCCGCTCGATCCGTCGTCGTCGGCCGACGGCACGACGTCGCGGATGGGGATCGACGCGACGCGCGGCTCGCGTTTCGACGGCGTGCGCGCACGCGTCGGCGACGCCGCGATGCAGCGTGCCGCGCACGTGATCGCGCAACTCGGCGGAGCGTCGCGATGAGCGCGCGGCGGCTCGTGGTCGGCATCAGCGGCGCATCCGGCTTCGTGTACGGGATGCGGCTGCTCGCGCTGCTGCGCGACCTCGACATCGAGACGCACGTGGTCGTGTCGCGCGCCGCCGCGCTGACGATGGCGCACGAGACCGACTTCCGGCTGTCCGACATCACCGCGCTCGCGAGCGTGCTGTACCGCAGCGACGACATCGCGGCGCCGATTTCGAGCGGGTCGTTCCGCACGCTCGGGATGATCGTCGCGCCGTGTTCGATGAAGACGCTCGCCGAGATCGCGAGCGGTCTTTCCTCCGGCCTGATCTCGCGCGCGGCCGACGTCGTGCTGAAGGAGCGCCGCCGGCTCGTGCTGCTCGCACGCGAGACGCCGTACACGCTCACGCATTTGCGCAACATGGCCACCGTCACGGAGATGGGCGCGATCGTCGCGCCGCCGGTGCCGGCGTTCTACGCGCGCCCCGCTTCGCTCGACCAGATGATCGACCACACGCTCGGCCGCGTGCTCGACCTGTTCGACCTCGATTCCCGCACCGTCCGTCGCTGGAAAGACAACGCATCACAGCCGAACCCGCAGCCCAACCGACTCAACGGAGATGCCTCATGACCCACATCCACACCACCCACAGCGACGTCGAGAAGATTCCGGTCACCGTGCTCACCGGCTTTCTCGGCGCGGGCAAGACCACGCTGCTGAACTACATCCTGCGCGAGAAGCACGGCCGCAAGATCGCGGTGATCGAGAACGAGTTCGGCGAGATCGGCATCGACGGCGGCCTCGTGCTCGAATCGACCGAGGAAATCTACGAGATGACCAACGGCTGCGTGTGCTGCGTCGGCGCGGTGCGCGAGGATCTCGTGCGGATCGTGCGGATGCTCGTCGCGCGCCCCGACCGGCTCGATCACATCATCGTCGAGACGAGCGGCCTCGCCGATCCGTATCCGGTCGCGCAGACCTTCTTCCTCGACGATCCGATCGCGAAGGAGGTCGCGCTCGACGCGGTCGTCACGATGGTCGACGCGAAGCATATCCGCGCGCACCTCGACGATCTGGTGCTCGACGGCCGCGACAACCAGGCGGTCGACCAGATCGTCTGCGCGGACCGCATCGTGATCAACAAGGTCGACCTCGTCGACGCACCGGACGTCGATGCGCTGACCGCGCGGCTGCGCGCGCTGAACACGACGGCGGAGATCGTCACGTCGAGCTACGCGCAGGTCGATCTCGATCGCATCCTCGGCATCGGCGCGAACGAATTCGCGCAGATCCTCGTCGAGAGCGACGGGCTGCAGGCCGATGCGCCGCATGCGGACGAACACGCGCACGCGCATGAGCACGAGCACAAGCATGAGCACGACGACCACGCGCACGAAGCCCACGCACACGACGACGATCACGATCATCACGAACACGACGCCAGCGTGTCGTCGGTCGGCATCGAAGTCGACGCGGACGTCGATCTCGATGCGCTCGAGGCGTGGCTCGGCGAGCTGCGCCGCGCCGATACCGCGAACCTGTTCCGGATGAAAGGCATCCTCGCCGTGCAGGGCCGCGCGCAACGCTACGTGCTGCAGGGCGTGCACGGTGTGATCGAACTGCGCGCCGCGCAGGCGTGGGGGTGCGAGCCGCGCTCGTCACGCATCGTTTTCATCGGCCGCGATCTCGATCGCGCCGCGCTGACCGACCGTTTCCATGCCTGTCTCGCCGCGGCGGTCGCGGCCTGACGGGCACGCCAGGCGGGCGCATCGCGCGCCCGCCCGCAAACGAACTTCAGAGGACACGCCCATGAACGCTGCTTCACATCCCGTCGATCGGGTCCTGCCGCGCCGCCAGATGCTGACGCTCGGCCTGCAACACATGCTCGTCGCCTATATCGGCGCGATCGCGGTGCCGCTGATCGTCGCATCGGCGTTGAAGATGTCGCCCGCCGACACGACCGTGCTGATCAGCACCGCGCTGTTCTGTTCCGGCATCTCGACGATCCTGCAAACGGTCGGCGTCTGGAAACTCGGCGTGCGCCTGCCGATCCTGCAGGGCGTCGCGTTCAGCAGCGTCGGCCCCGTGATCGCGATCGGCCTGACGCCGGGCGTGGGGTTCGCCGGCGTGTGCGGCGCGGTGATCGGCGCGGGCATCATCACGACCTTCGCCGCGCCGCTGGTCGGCCGGCTGCGCCGCCTGTTCCCGCCGGTCGTGACCGGCTGCATCGTCACCGTGATCGGTCTGCAGCTGTTTCCGGTCGCGTACCAGTGGGCCGGCGGCGGCGACGCGGCGAAGCTGCAGTTCGGCGAGCTGTCGTTTCTCGCGGTCGCGCTCGTCGTCGCGGTCGTGATCCTCGCGGTCAACCGCTTCGCGAACGCGTTCCTGCGCAACCTGTCGGTGCTGATCGGGCTCGTCGCGGGCAGCCTGCTCGCGATCGCGCTCGGGATGGGCAACTTCACGAACGTCGCCGCCGCGCCATGGTTCACCGTGCCCTATCCGTTCCACTTCGGTACGCCGGTGTTCGCGATCGTGCCGGTGCTGACGATGGTCGTCGTGATGATCGTGCAGATGGTCGAGTCGATGGGCCTGTTCGTCGCGATCGGCGACATCGTCGAGAAGCAGGTGAGCGAGGAGGACGTCGTACGCGGGCTGCGGGCGAACGGCGTCGCGAGCGCGATCGCCGGCACGTTCGCCGCGTTCCCGTTCATCGCGTTCATGGAGAACGTCGGGCTCGTGATCCTGACCGGCGTGCGCAGCCGCTGGATCGTCGCGGTCAGCGGCATGCTGATGTGCGTCGTCGCGCTGGTGCCGAAGATCGGCGCGATCGTCGCGTCGACGCCGTCGGCCGCGCTCGGCGGTGCCGGAATCGCGATGTTCGGCGTGGTGGTCGCCGCCGGCGTGCAGACGCTCGCGAAAGTCGACTTCGAAGGCAACCGCTACAACGTGCTGATCGTCGGCTTCACGATCGCGACCGCGCTGATTCCGGTGATGGCGCCGAAGGTGTTCGCGCACATGCCCGACTGGACGCAGCCGTTCCTGCACAGCGGCGTCGTGCTCGCATGCCTCGTGTCGGTGCTGCTCAACGCGCTGCTCAACGGTGTGCCGGCGGCCGCCCCCGTTGAATCGCACGTCCATGCCGACGCCGCGCACGGCAGCCCGATGGCGCGCGAGTGCGACTGACGGGCTGCATGCCGCGCGCGGCATCGAGCCCGCGCGGCGCCTGGCGAACAACAACCCGACTATCCGTATCCGAGGAGACCCGACCATGAGCGTTCCTTCTTCTTCGCTGCTGATCCGCAACCCGATCGCGGTCATGAGCGGCCGCACCGGCGACGCCGCGCGGCTCGGCCAGGCCGACCTGCGCATCCGCGACGGCCGGATCGAGACGATTGCGCCCGATCTCACACCGCTGCCCGGCGAACGCGTGATCGACGCGACCGACTGCGTCGTCTACCCGGGCTGGGTCAACACGCATCACCACCTGTTCCAGAACCTGCTGAAGGCCGTGCCGGCCGGGATCAACGCCGGCCTGCAGGAATGGCTCGCGGCCGTGCCGTATCCGCGCGTCGCGCGCTTCACACCGGCACTCGCGCGCATCGCCGCACGGCTCGGCTTCGCCGAGCTGCTGCTGTCCGGCGTGACGACCTGCGCCGATCATCACTACCTGTATCACGCGGGCGGCACGACCGAGACCGGCGACCTGCTGTTCGACGAAGCGGCCAGCTTCGGGATGCGCTTCGTACTGTGCCGCGGCGGCGCATTGCAGGCGGCCGGCGATCATCCGGGCTTCGCCGGCACGGCATTGCAGCCCGAGACGCTCGACCAGATGCTTGCCGACATCGAGCGGCTGAAGGCGCGTTATCACGACGCGGGCACGGCATCGATGCGGCGCGTGGTCGTCGCCCCGACGACACCGACCTTCTCGCTGCCGCCCGACCTGCTGCCCGAAGTCGCGCGCGCCGCGCGCGGGATGGGCCTGCGGCTGCATTCGCACCTGTCGGAGACGACGCGTTACGTGGACTTCTGTCGCGAGCGCTACGGCAAGCTGCCGGTCGAATTCGTCGCCGAACACGAATGGCTCGGCCCGGACGTGTGGTTCGCGCACCTCGTCCATCTCGAGGAGAACGAAATCGCGCTGCTCGCCGAAACGGGCACCGGCTGCTCGCACTGCCCCGTCAGCAATGCGCGGCTCGGCAGCGGCATCGCGCCCGCGCCGCGCATGGCGGCGGCCGGCGTGCCGGTGTCGCTCGGCGTCGACGGTGTCGCGTCGAACGAATCCGGCAGCATGACGCACGAAGCGAATTTCGCCTGGCTCGTGCATCGTGCGGCGCACGGTGCGGCGGCCACCACCGCCGAGGAGGTGCTGCACTGGGGCACGCAAGGCGGCGCACGCGTGCTCGGGCTGAACGCGGTCGGCACGCTGGAGGCGGGCCAGGCCGCCGATCTCGTGCTGTACGACGTGAGCGGGCCGCGCTTCAACGGCTTCCACGACTACGCAATCGCCCCGGTTGCGGCCGGCGAGCCCGCGCCGGTGAAGTACAACATCGTGAACGGCCGCGTCGTGGTGGACAACGGCGAGATTCCGGGCCTCGACCTGGCCGCGCTGCGCCGCGAGGCCGTTGACGCCGTGCGGCAGTTGCTCGATTGAACGGACGCTCCGCGATGAATCCGCGCATCCGCGTCGGCATCCTGACGCCGTCGTCGAACACCGCGCTCGAACCGTTGACGACCGCGATCGTCGCCGGGCTGCCAGGCGTCAGCGTGCATTTCGCGCGCTTCACCGTGACCGAGATCCGACACGCCCGACGCCCGAAAGGCGCCGGGCGTGTCTCATCATCGCTTGTCGGCTTCCTCGACGAACATCTCGAACCACGCGTTCATCACGGCCCAGAAATCCACGGGCTCAAGCTCGGTCGGACGCTCGTGCCACCATAACCACCCGGCCGGGTTGCCACCGCTGGCCGCTTCACTCGAATCGACGCACAGCCAGTCACCGCTGCCGTTATGAAACACGGTGCGCACGAGATCCGGGTTCACGCCGAGCTTGCGTATCTCGACAGGCGTCAGGTCGAGCTTGCCGGCAAGCGCAGCCTGATCGGCGAGCGGCAACGGCCCCATCGAATTCGCGGGAAAGAACGTCCAGCCGTCATGCACGGTTTGATGGAAACGCCGCAGCGCTTCAGGCAGCGCAGTCCACGGTGGCGCATCATCCGGCCACCGCTCGCGCAACGGCGCGCGGCCGATGAAGAAATTCAGGTCGTCGTGCTCGACGGTGTACGGATACAGCAGCGCGACGTCGCCGCCGTCGTTGCGGAACACGGCCGGACGCGCGAGCTTGTCGCGAAAGAACTGCGCGACGCCCGGCAATCGATCGATGATGCCGGCCCACATCTGCACGAGCCTGTCCGCGAGCAGGTCGTCCGGCGCGGCGAGCAACGCGCGCCATGCAGGCGGCACGTCGACATCGGCCGGCATCTCGTCCGCCGCGAGCCAGACGTGGCCCGTCGCCCGAAAGCGCTTCAACTCCGCCGCATAATCCGCTGCGGTCAACTCGATCATCGCGTGTCACCCTCGAAGGCCGGAATCCGCGCATTCTACTGCCCGCGTCGGCACGACGATCGCGAATCGTCGCGCGCGGGCCACCTGTCGTGCGCAGGCCGCGCGCGTCCTCTTGGTGCCCCACGCCGTCGCGAGTATGCTTGCAGTTCGAACTGCTCTCCAACCCGGGCGCATCCGCGTCATCGCGGGCACGCGCCGCTCACCGTCACTCACCACTGATGGATTTCGACGTCATCGTTCTCGGCGCAGGCATCGTCGGCGTCTCCGCGGCACTCCACCTGCAGGATCGCGGGCGCAAGGTCGCCCTCGTCGATCGCGGCGCGCCCGGCGAAGGCACGAGCTTCGGCAACGCGGGGCTGATCGAGCGCTCGTCGGTCGAACCGTATCCGTTCCCGCGCAGCCCGTTCACGCTGATGCGCTATGCGCTGAACCGCTCGACCGATCTCTACTGGCACAGCGCGTCGCTGCCCGCATTCGCGCCGTGGCTCGCGCGTTTCTGGTGGGAATCGGCACCGCTGCGTCACGCGGCGGCGTCGCGCGACATGCTGCCGCTGATCGAGCGCTGCATCGTCGAGCACGACGCGCTGATCGCGCGGGCCGGCGCCGGCGAACTCATCCGCGCGAACGGCTGGCTGGAAGCGTTCCGCACGCCCGCGGCATTCGAACGCGGCGTGACCGAAGCCGGACTCACCGCGCGCCGTCACGGGCTCGGCATCACGCCGCTCGATGCGGCCGCGCTGAGCGCGCACGAACCGAGCCTCGCACCCGGCTTCTGCGGCGCGCTGCACTGGCTCGATCCGAAAAGCGTCGTCGACCCGTCCGCGCTCGTCAAAGCGTACGCGCAACTCTTCGTGCGAGGCGGCGGCACGCTGCTGACGGGCGACGCGGCGAGCCTCGACGCGCTGTCGCCGGGCTGGCAGGTCAGGACGCAGGACGGCATGGCGGCCGCGCCGGCCGTGGTCGTCGCGCTCGGCCCGTGGTCCGACACGGTGTTCGGCAAGTTCGGCTACACGATCCCGCTGCGCGAGAAGCGCGGCTATCACATGCACTACGCGCCGTCCGCGCGCGGCGTGCCGTCGGCGCCGATCGTCGATCGCGAATACGGTTACGTGATCGCGCCGATGAAGCGCGGGCTGCGGCTGACGACCGGCGTCGAGATCGCGCGGCGCGGCGTGCCGCCCACCGGCGTGCAGCTCGAACGCGCGGAACGCGTCGCGCGGCCCGTGTTCGGTTTCGGCGAGCGGCTCGACCCGCAACCCTGGCTCGGCTTCCGGCCGTGCACGCCCGACATGCGCCCGGTGATCGGCCCCGCGCCCGCGCATCGCGGGCTGTGGTTCGCGTTCGGGCACAACCATCACGGGCTGACGCTCGGCCCCGTCACCGGCCGCCTGCTGGCCGAGATGATGACGGGCGAAGCGCCGTTCACCGATCCGGCGCCGTATCGCGCGGATCGCTTCTGAACGGGCAACCGGTCACGCTTCGACCCGCGCTCAATCGAGCGCGCGGCCGAAGATGCGGATCACTTCGTCGAGATGCTCGGCCATCGCGCGGCGCGCGGCGTCCGGGTCGCGTGCGCGGATCGCATCGAGGATCGCGCGGTGTTCCAGCTCCGACCGGTGCGGCATGTCGTTCGGCATGTACAGCGACTGCAGCCGCTGGAACATCAGGTCGTACTTGTGCGCGAGCAGCTGCTTGATCATCAGCGCATACGCGGCGTTGTCGCTCGCCTCCGCGATGCGGATGTGAAACAGCCGGTCGCCCGGATGCGTGAGCGAGCCGCTGAGGTTGTCTGCCTGGTTGCGCAGGAACGCCTCGTGGATCCCTTCGATCTGCTCGTCCGAGCCGTGCTTCGCGGCCAGCGACGCCGCTTCCGGCTCGATCAGCCGGCGTGCCTGCAGCAACGCGAACGGCGGGATTTCGGTATCGAGGTCGAGTGCGATGCCGAGTTCGGGATCGATCTCGACGATCGTGAACGGCACGGCCTTCTCCGCAGCGACAGGCGCGGGCTCGGGTGCGGCGGCCGTTTCGGGATGGCGCACCTTCACGCCGTCGCCGACGCGCACGCTCACGAGTCCGCTCACTTCGAGCGCGATCAGCGCCTCGCGCACCGAGGTGCGCGACACACCGAACTGTTCGGCCAGTTCGCGCTCGGGCGGCAGGTAGCTGCCCGGCGGAAAATCGCCGGACTCGATCATCGCACTGAGCTTGTCGGCGATCTGCTGGTAGAGGCGGCGGTTCTGAATCGGCTGGATGGACATACGTCGGGACTGGTGATCGGTTTCGTTTCGGACGGCCGCGCGCGCATCGCACGCAACCGTTTGCGCCTATTCTAAAGGTTCGGCCCCGGGCATCGGCTGCAGCATCGATGCGACCGCAACCATCGACACACCGTGGCACCCGTCGCCATTCGTCCGACGAAGCCACGCCCCAACGCACACGACCGCGCGCTCACGTCGGCACCGCGTAGCAACGCGCGGCGGTGCCGCCCCACAGCGCGGTGCGCTCGGCCGCCGACAATCGCGATTCGGCCCAGCGCTCGATGATCGACGCCACTTCGTCATACGACGCGGCCAGCAGGCACACGGGCCAGTCCGACCCGAACATCAGCCGCTGCGGGCCGAACGCGTCGAGCGCCGCGTCGAGACACTGCTCGATGCGCCGGACGTCCTTCCCGCGCAGCCCGCGCTTCCAGTCGGCCTCGGTCACGAGCCCCGACAGCTTGCACACGACATGCGGCAGCGCGCCCAGCTCGCGCAACGCGGCGCGCCAGCGCGCGAGCGCCGTGTCGTCGCGCTCGAAGTCGGCGAGTGCGGGCTTGCCGACGTGATCGAGCACGAGCCAGTGCGCGTCGTGCCGCGCACAAAACGCCCACACCTCGCGCAACTGGCGCTCGAACACGAGCACGTCGTACACGTAGCCGTTCGCCTGCAGCCACGCGATGCCGCGGTTGAAGCCCGGCTCCGCGACGAACGCACCGGCATCGGCTTCGTCCTGCACCTGGTGACGAAACCCGCGCAGCTTCGGGCTGCGCCATTCGGCAATGCGATCCGCGAGCTGCGGCGCGGCGAGATCCTCCCAGCCGACCACCGCCGCGATGCGCGCATCGTCGCGCGCGAGATCGAGCAGGAACGCCGTCTCGTCGCGCCCGGCGCGCGCCTGCACCGCGATCGACGCGCCGATCGCCTGCGCATGCATCAGCGGCCACAGCGCATCGGGCAGGTAGTCGCGCGCGAGCACGCCCATGCCGGGGCCGATCCACGGGTAATCGGCGGCGCGATAGCGCCAGAAGTGCTGATGCGAATCGATACGCACTGAGCCCATGATGCCCTCGTGTCCGGTCGCCGCGGCGGCGTCGCGCGCCACCGCCGCGCGACGCAACGTTCAGTCGTACAACACCGCCGTGATCTTCGGATCGTCGATATTGGTCTTGTCGTACCAATAGAAACCGGTATCGATGACCTTCGGCAGCTTCTCGCCCTTGATCGCCTTCACGGCCGCCTCGACCGTCTTGTAGCCGATCCCGACCGGGTTCTGCGTGATCGCGCCGGCCATCAGCCCGCTGCGGATCGCGTCCTTCTGCTGCTTGCCGGAATCGTACCCGACGATCACGACCTTGCGCTTCATCTCGCGCACGCCGTTGACCACGCCGATCGCCGAGCCTTCGTTGGTGCCGAACAGCCCCTTGAGCTTCGGATACGCCTGCAGGATCGACTTCGTCACCTCGGTCGACTTCAGCTGGTCGCCTTCGCCGTACTGCACGGTCACGACCTGCACCTTCGGGTGCGCGGACTTCATCCGTTCGAGGAAGCCGTCGCGGCGGTCGATGCCGGTGCGGCTCGTCTGGTCGTGCGCGACCACGGCCACCTCGCCTTCGTCGCCGATCAGCGCGGCGAGCTTGTCGGCGGCGAGCGACGCGGCGGCCTTGTTGTTGGTCGCGGCCGTCGTCACCGGGATGTCGCTGTCCACGCCCGAGTCGAACGCGATCACCGGGATCTTCTCGGCCTGCGCCTTCTTCAAGAGCGGCAGCGCGGCCTTGCTGTCGAGCGCCGCGAAGCCGAGCGCGGCCGGCTTCTTCGCGATCGCGGCCGACAGCATGTCGATCTGCTTGTCGACCATCGCCTCGGTCTCCGGCCCTTCGAACGTCACCTTCACCTTGTAGTCCTTCGCGGCCTGCGTCGCGCCCGCTTTCACGGCCTGCCAGAACTGATGCTGGAAGCCCTTCGAGATCAGCGGGATGTAGGTTTCCTGCGCCTGCGCGCCGGCCGTGACGCCGACGGCGAACGTCAGCCCGACGATCGCGTTCAACACCTTGCTCCTGATCACTTCGCGTCTCCTTTTTTCGTATCGACTCAACCGACTGGAACGACTGGGACGCCGGCCGGGACCGGCGATGAAGCACCTGCCTGCGTGAATGCGACCGTCAGCGGCGCCGCCGGCGCAGGATATCGACGTAGACGGCGAGGATGATGATCACGCCCGTCACGACCGTCTGCCATTCCTGCGCGACCGACATGATGCGCAGGCCGTTCGTCAGCACGCTCATGATGAACGCGCCGATGATCGTGCCGACGATGCTGCCCGCGCCACCCGACAGCGACGTGCCGCCGATCACCACGGCCGCGATCGCATCGAGCTCGTAGCCCTGCCCGAGCGCCGGCTGCGCGGAATTCAGCCGCGACGCGATCAGCAGCCCGGCGATCCCGCACACCGCGCCGCTGAACGTGTAGACCGCGATCTTCCACGCATCGACGTTCACGCCCGACAGCCGCAGCGCTTCCTCGTTGCTGCCGAGCGCGAACGTGTAGCGGCCGAAGATCGTGCGGTTCAGCACGATCGACGCGCCGATCGCGACGAGGAACAGGATCAGCACCGCGTTCGGAATCGGCAGCGCCGGAATCAGGTTGCCGATCAATGAATCCTGCGCGATCGACGTGAAGCCCGGCGTGTCGTTGAAGTAGATCGGCCGCGTGCCCGAGATCACGAGCGACAGCCCCTTGAGCAGCATCATCATGCCGAGCGTCGCGATGAACGGCGGCACCTTCATCTTCGCGATCACGAAGCCCGACACGCTGCCCGACAGCGCGCCGAAGCCCAGCGCGGCCAGGATCCCGAGCGGCAGCGGCATCCCCCATTTCGTCAGCACGACGCCGGCCATCACCGCGCAGAACGTCATCAGCGTGCCGACCGACAGGTCGATGCCCGACGTGATGATCACGTAGGTGCAGGCGACGGCCAGCACGCCGTTCACCGCGGTGGCCTGCAGGATCGCGACGAGGTTGTCGACTTCGAGGAAGTTCGGCGACGCGACGCTGAAGAACACGATCAGCAGCACGAGGCTCGCGAACGCGAGCAGCTTCTGCCGCGCGGCCGGGTTGAAGAAGCGCGACTTCAGGCTCGATGCGCCGGCCGGCGTGTCGCCGGACGCGAGGGGCGGAACGGGATGCGTATCGTTGGACATGATCGGGTAAGCGTCTCGGCGTCTGATTCAGGACAATACGGTCGACTCGCGCTGCGTCGCGAGCTGCATGATCTTTTCCTGCGTGGCGTCGGCCGCGCGCAATTCGCCGGTCACGCGCCCTTCGCACATCACGAGAATCCGGTGGCTCATGCGCAGCACTTCGGGCAACTCCGACGAAATCATCACGATCGCCTTGCCGTCGGCGGCGAGCGCATCGAGCAGCTTGTAGATCTCGCTTTTCGCGCCGACGTCGATGCCCCGCGTCGGCTCGTCGAAGAACAGGATGTCGCAGTCGCGCAGCAGCCACTTCGCGATCACGATCTTCTGCTGGTTGCCGCCCGACAGCAGCCGCGCCGGCTGCGCGACCGACGGCGTGCGGATCGCGAGCTGCCGCACGTACGACTGCGCGGTGTCGCGCAACGCACGCGCGTCGAGGAACACGCCGCGGCGCACGAAGCGGCGCATGCTCGACAGCGCGATGTTGTTCTGCACGTCCATCCCGACCGCGAGCCCGAAGTGCTTGCGATCCTCGGACAGGTAGCCGATGCCGTGCTTCACCGCATCGGCCGGCGTGCGGATCGTCACGGGCTTGCCGTGCACGCGGATCTCGCCCGCATCGACCGGGTCCGCGCCGAACACCGCGCGCGCGACCTCGGTGCGGCCGGCGCCCATCAATCCGGCGAAGCCGAGAATCTCGCCGCGCCGCAGCGTGAAGCCGACATCGCGGATCGCGCGGCCGCGCGACAGCCCGCGCACTTCGAGCGCGACGTCGTTCGCCGATGTATCGGGCGGCGCGCGGAATTCGGTCCCGAGCTGGCGGCCGACCATCATCGCGATGATCGTGTCCATCGACGTGTCCGCCATCGGCACGGTCGCCACGTACTTGCCGTCGCGCATCACGGTCACGCGATCGGCGATCTGGCGCAGCTCGTCCATCTTGTGCGAGATGTAGACGATGCCGACACCATGCGCGCGCAGGTCGCCGATGATGCGGAACAGCTCGGCGATCTCCGCGTTGTTGAGCGCGGCGGTCGGCTCGTCCATGATCAGCACGCGCGAATCGAACGACAGCGCCTTCGCGATCTCGACCATCTGCTGCTTCGCCACCGTGAGCCGGCCGACCGGCGTACGCGGGTCGAGATCGAGCCGCATCCGCGCGAAGATCGCGGCCGCGTCGCGATTCAGCTTGTCTTCGTCGACGAACACGCCGAAGCGGCCGCGCGGCTCGCGGCCGATGAAGATGTTCTGCGCGACGCTCAGGTGGTTCATCAGGTTCAGTTCCTGATGGATGATGCCGATCCCGAGCGCCTGCGCGGCGCGTGGATCGGCGATCTCCACCGCGCGGCCGTCCATCCGGATCTCGCCTTCGTCGCGCGGGTAGACGCCCGCCAGGATCTTCATCAGCGTCGACTTGCCGGCACCGTTCTCGCCCATCAACGCATGCACTTCGCCCGCACGCAGGTCGAAATGGCAGTCGTCGAGCGCCTGCACGCCGGGGAAGCGCTTGCCGATGCCGGTCAGTGCGATCAACGGTGGCGCGGCGTTCGAAGTCAGGTCGGGTTGCATGGATCGCCGCCCTCAGCTGATCGCACGGTCGAGATGCGTATAGCCGCCGTCGACGAACAGCCACTGGCCCGTCGTGTGCGAGGCACGCGCCGACAGCAGGAACACGGCCGTATCGGCGATTTCGTCGGCCGTCGTGAAGCGTTGGCCGAGCGGCACCTTGCCCGCGATGCCGGCCAGCTTCGCGTCGGGGTCGTCGAAACTGTCGAGCCATCGCCGGTACAGCGGCGTCATCACCTCGGCCGGAATCACCGCGTTCACGCGCACGCCGTCGTCGCGCAACGCGACGGCCCATTCGCGCGTCAACGCGAGCTGCGCGCCCTTCGACGCGCAATAGCCGCTCGTGTTGCCCTGCCCGGTGACGGCCGTCTTCGACGAAACGTTGACGATCGCGCCACGCGTCGCCTTCAGGTGCGGCACGCTGTAGTGCGCCATCACGTAGTAGTGGATCAGGTTGCGTTCGAGCGACGCGACGAATGCGTCGCGCCCGGCATCGAGCCCGATGCTGTCGTTGACGCCCGCGTTGTTGACCAGGCCGTCGAGTCGGCCGAAGCGCGTGACCGTTTCCGCAACGGCATCGCGGCACTGCGCATCGTCCTGCAATTCGACCGAGAGGCACGCGGCCTGCGGCTGCTTCTGCACGAGGGCGCGCCAGAACGCATCGTCGGGCGCGTGGCGCGCGAACACCACCGGAATCGCACCTTCCTCGGCCAGCCGCATCGAGATCGCGGCGCCGATGCCCGACGCGCCGCCGGTCACGATCACGACCTTGTGTCGCAGATTCAAATCCACTTCGCGTCTCCGTCGTTCATGTTGTCGGCACGCTCGACGCGTGTCAGCCGCGGAACCGGTACTGCTCCAGCGATTCGGGCTTCATCTCGATCGAGAAACCGGGCGCCGTCGGCGGCATGTACGCCGCGCCGCGCACGACGCACGGTTCCACGAAATGTTCGTGCAGGTGATCGACGTACTCCGTCACGCGCCCTTCCTTGGTGCCGGCGATGCAGATGTAATCGATCATCGACAGATGCTGCACGTACTCGCACAACCCGACGCCGCCCGCATGCGGGCACACGGGCAGCCCGTACTTCGCGGCCATCAGCATCACCGCGAGAATCTCGTTCACGCCGCCGAGCCGGCACGCATCGATCTGCACGACGTCGATCGCGCCGCGCGCGATGAACTGCTTGAACAGCACGCGGTTCTGGCACATCTCGCCGGTCGCGACCTGCACGGGCGCGATCGCCTCGCGGATCTTGCGATGCCCCTCGACGTCGTCGGGGCTGGTCGGCTCCTCGATGAACCACGGCCGCGCGAACGCCAGCTCGCGCACCCAGTCGATCGCCTCGTCCACTTCCCACACCTGGTTCGCGTCGATCATCAGCTTGCGGTCCGGGCCGATCACCTCGCGCGCGATCGTCACGCGGCGGATATCGTCCGCCAGGTTCGCGCCGACCTTCAGCTTCACGTACTCGAACCCGGCGTCGACGGCTTCGCGGCACAGCCGCCGCAGCTTGTCGTCGCTGTAGCCGAGCCAGCCGGCCGACGTCGTGTAGCACGGGTAGCCGTCGCGCTCGAGCAGCGCGATCCGGTCGGCCTTGCCCGGCGCCTGCCGGCGCAGCAGGTCGAGCGCTTCGTCCGGCGTCAGGCAGTCGGTCAGGTAGCGGAAGTCGATCGCGCGCACCAGCTCCTCGGGGCTCATGTCGGCGACGAGCCGCCACAGCGGCTTGCGTTCGGCTTTCGCCCACAGATCCCACACCGCGTTGACGACCGCGCCCGTCGCCAGGTGGATCGCGCCCTTGTCGGGGCCGATCCAGCGCAACTGGCTGTCCGACGTGACGTGCCGCCAGAAGCGGCCCATGTCTTCGCGGATCCAGTCGAGATCGAGGCCGACGACGAGGTGACGCATCGCGTCGATCGCCGCGCAGCAGATTTCGTTGCCGCGCCCGATGGTGAACGTGAGCCCGTGACCTTCGAGCCCGTCATGGTCGGTTTCGAGCACGACGTAGGCCGCCGAATAATCGGGGTCCGGATTCATCGCGTCGGAGCCGTCGAGCTGGCGCGAGGTCGGGAAGCGCACGTCGAGGACGCGCATCGATCGAATGATAGGCATGACGAACCGTCCGTTAAAGGAAATCAGGCCTGCACGGTGCGCTGGCGTTGCTCGCCGAGCCCGTCGATGCCGAGCGTGATCACCTGTCCGGCGCGCAGATAGACGGGCGGCTTCTGCCCGAGGCCGACACCCGGCGGCGTGCCGGTCGAGATCACGTCGCCCGGCTGCAGGCTCATGAAGCGGCTCAGGTAGCTGATCAGGTGCGGCACGCGGAACACCATCGTCGCGGTCGTGCCGTTCTGGTAGCGATGGCCGTCCACTTCCAGCCACAGCCGCAGCGCATGCGGATCGGGCACTTCGTCGGCCGTCACGAGCCAGGGGCCAATCGGCCCGAACGTGTCGTTGCCCTTGCCCTTGTCCCACGTGCCGCCGCGTTCGAGCTGGAATTCGCGCTCCGACACGTCGTTCACGACGCAATAGCCGGCGACGTGCGACAGCGCGTCGGCTTCCGCGATGTAGCGGCCGCCCTGGCCGATCACCACGCCGAGCTCGACTTCCCAGTCGGTTTTTTCCGAGCCGCGCGGAATCTCGACGTCGTCGTTCGGCCCCGAGATCGCGCTCGTCCACTTGCCGAACACGACGGGCTCCTTCGGTACTTCCATCCCCGATTCAGCCGCGTGGTCGGAATAGTTGAGCCCGATGCAGATGAACTTGCCGACGCGGCCCACGCACGCGCCGAGCCGCGGCGTGCCTTCGACCAGCGGCAGCGACGACGGCGGAATGTCGCGCAGCCGCGCGAGCGAGGTGGGTGACAGCGCGTCGCCGGCGATGTCGTCGATCACGCCGGACAGGTCGCGGATATGGCCCTGCGCATCGAGCAGGCCCGGCTTTTCATGGTGTTTGTCGCCAAATCTCAGCAGTTTCATGTCGTGTTGAGCCGATACGGAAAGTGAATGGGAGGGCGCGGTCAGTTTGACCAGCCGCCGTCGATCAGGTGGATCGCGCCGGTCGTGAACGACGCTTCGTCGGACGCGAGGTACAGCGCGAGCGCGGCCACTTCCTCCGCGCGGCCGATGCGTCCGATCGGCTGGCGCGCGACGAACGCCTGGCGCACCTCGTCGGTCGACAGGTGGCGCGTGCGCGCCTGGTCCGCGATCCGCTGCTCCAGCGACGGCGATTCGATCGTGCCCGGGCAGATCGCGTTGCAGCGGATGCCGCGCTCGACGAAATCGGCGGCCACCGCCTTGGTCAGGCCGATCACGGCCGCCTTGGTCGTGCCGTAGACGAAGCGGTTGGGCACGCCCTTCACGCTCGACGCGGCCGACGCCATGTTGATGATCGACGCGCCGCCCGCTTCGAGCATCGCGGGCAGCAGCGCGCGGATCAGCCGGTACATCGACGTGACGTTCAGGTTCAGCGAGAACGCCCACGCTTCGTCGTCGCAGTCGAGGATCGAGCCGTGGTGCACGAAGCCCGCGCAGTTGAACAGCACGTCGAACGCGCGTTCGCTCGCGGCGAGCGCCGCGACGTCCTGCGCGTCCGTCACGTCGAGCCGACGCGTGGCCAGCCGGCCGCCCGCGCGCTCGGCGTCGGCCTCGAGCCGCACGAGCGCGGCTTCGTTGATGTCGGTCGCCAGCACGTCGGCGCCCTCGCTCGCGAACCGCAGCGCGGTCGCGCGGCCGATGCCCTGCCCGGCCGCCGTCACCAGCGCGCGTTTGCCCTGCAATCTCATGAGCACCTCCCGAAGAAGCCGGCCACCCGTCGGCCGATTGGCACAAAGGACTAAAGGTCCAACCAATCTTAGGAAGTGATTCCGCGTTTGTCACGGAATCAGGATTCAGTATTTACCCGGGTGGGGAAATCGGGCTGTTGAGCAAGGATTCGACGTTCGATAGCGCCCGGGAGCACCCCCCAGGATTCGGACAAATCCAATACCGGCGGGCCTTCCAGTCGATTCTTTCGCACAAGCGGCCCACGACATCCCGCCAAACTGACGAAAAAGTCATGTTCACGTCAGGGTCTCAACGGGATGCGCGCGCCATCATGACGTACCGGACTGCGCATCCGGTCCATCGCCACCCCGCCCGCGTTCGATCCCTGCGGGCACCTCCGTCCCCCCGGCGATGGGCTCCGTGACTGGGCGAGCAGACACGGCGCGCAGGCCGATTTTCCGCCCCGGGCTTCACGTCCGGGGCGTTTTTGTCTGTGGTTTCCAAGAAAATAAGCCTGGATTGTTTCTAAATCGGCAAAAGGTAATTTGAGCCAGACAGGATGTTTTTTCCGGTCACAGACGCTTACATTTAGCGCACCACTCATGGAAACCGCTACGGATTCGCCCTCGGGTAGTGACATCCACTGCCATGACCGAACCGCACGAGCTTTAGGAAACGGCAAAATGAAGGCCTCCAAATCCCTGCCTGCGCTCGATCCCGCCGACGTTCACGTCGAAATCCTCGAACGTTCCGATACGCTGCTCGTCGTCCGCTGGGTCGAGCCCGGCCGCTGTCACTACGGTGAACAGCGCTGGCGCCGCCGCTTCGCGCAACGCACCGGCACCTGTGCACTGTCGCGCCAGGTGATCCACCGCGGCGACGAAGTCTTCCGCCCGGCCGAACGCCCGGCGCCCGCGAACGCGGCCGCGATGATCTCCGCCGCCGAAGTGCTCGCACTGGCCGGCGGCAGGTAAATCCTGCCGTCCGCGCGTCACCGCACGCGGCGCCATCCGGTGCGCCGGCCCTAGAAGCGCCGGTCTAATTCCCCCGCTTGTCTGCCTCGCCCGCGCGCACTATCGTTACACCACTCAATGTAATGATTACGTGCCGCGGCCGCCCGGCCGCGCCGATGGAGGCAGACATGCATGCATGGAGCGCGCGCCACGTCCCGGCGCAAGGCGGCAAAGTCGCGGTCGTGACCGGCGCCAACAGCGGACTCGGCTGGCAACTGGCGGAAACGCTGGCCGCGAAAGGCGCGACGGTCGTGATGGGCTGCCGCGACGCGGCCCGCGCCGCACAGGCGGCCGATGCGATTCGCCGGCTCCATCCCGATGCCCGCGTCGAAGTCGACGCGCTCGACCTCGCCGATCTCGCGTCGATCGCGCGCTTCGCGGCCGATGTGGCCGAACGCCATGGGCGCGTCGATATCCTCTGCAACAACGCCGGCGTGATGTTCCTGCCGCTGCGTCATACGCACGACGGCTTCGAGATGCAGTTCGGCACCAACCACCTCGGCCATTTCGCGCTCACCGGCCATCTGCTGCCCGCGCTGCGTGCCGCGCGCCGTGCGCGAGTCGTGACGATGTCGAGCGGCCTCAACCGCGGCGGCCGGATCCGCGTCGACGACCTGCGCGCCGAGCACCGCTACAACCGTTATCTCGCCTATTGCGACAGCAAGCTCGCGAATCTCGTGTTCGCGATCGAGTTGCAGCGCCGTTTCGAGCGCGCGGCGTTCGCCGGGATCAGCGTGGCCGCGCACCCGGGCTACGCGGCGACCAACCTGCAGTTCGCGGGCCCCGCGATGGACCGCTCGCCCGCCCGTGCCGCGCTGATGCGCGCCGCGAACCGTTATCTCGCGCAGCCGGCCGACCAGGGCGCGCTGCCCGCGATTCATGCGGCAACCTCGCCCGATCTCGCCGGCGGCGCGTACATCGGGCCGTCCGGCTGGTTCGAGTCGCGCGGGCTGCCGGCGCCCGCGAGCGTGCCCCGAGCGG
>NZ_JAAGPC010000039.1:0-241 GCF_017104595.1 Burkholderia sp. Tr-20390
CGTGAAAAAAAAAAAAATAGAATCAAGAATACATAAATGAGAGTTATACAACACAGAAACAAAAAAAGTAAGAAAAATAGAACTGTATACAAAACTATACTCTAGTGCGGTCATATAGTGTATGATATGAAAGACGAAGTCGTGATAATCGCAGATTAAGAAGTAGACGACAGTACTTGCCACCATATACTCAGACATCGTGTTATACGATGGGACTACGATCACACTAATATAATATGGA
>NZ_JAAGPC010000388.1:0-1864 GCF_017104595.1 Burkholderia sp. Tr-20390
CAACCAGCTCGGGCTGATGTTCCGCTGGCTCGTCGACGACGTCAGCGAGCAGGTGCTGAACGTGCAGCGCGCGAGCAACGAGATCGCGCAGGGCAACAACGACCTGAGCGCGCGCACCGAGCAGGCGGCGTCGAGCGTGCAGGAGACGGCCGCGTCGATGGCCGAGATGACGGCGACCGTCGACAGCAACGCGGAGACCGCGCTGCAGGCGAACCGGCTCGCGATGTCGGCGAGCGAGGCGGCCGGGCGCGGCGGGCAGGCGGTGGGCGAGGTCGTCACGACGATGAGCGACATCACGGCCAGCTCGCGCAAGATCTCGGACATCATCGGCGTGATCGACGGCATCGCGTTCCAGACCAACATCCTTGCGCTGAACGCGGCCGTGGAAGCGGCACGCGCGGGCGAGCAGGGGCGCGGCTTCGCGGTGGTCGCTGGCGAGGTGCGGGCACTCGCGCAGCGCAGCGCGAACGCGGCGAAGGAGATCAAGACGCTGATCGGCGCGAGCGTCGAGCGCGTCGAATCGGGCGCGCGGCGCGTGGACGAGGCGGGCAAGACGATGGAGGACATCGTCGCGCAGGTGAAGCGCGTGTCGGACCTGATCGCGGAGATCAGCTCGTCGACGGTCGAGCAGAGCACGGGGGTTGCGCAGGTCGACCAGGCAGTCGTGCACCTGGACAACATCACGCAGCAGAACGCGGCGCTGGTCGAGCAGAGCACGGCGGCGTCGGAGAGCCTGAAGCAGCAGGCGACGCGGCTGGTGGATGCGGTGAACGTGTTCCGGTGATCGTCGGGGCGCGCACGCGATGTGCGCGCCCGATCAATGCAGCATGATTGACGTGCGCAATGCGCGTTAGGGATTTTTTAGCCAATCAAAAATGCGCTGATCGACGAATATTCGTATTCGAGATTTTATGTTGATACATTGAATCGCGATTGAGTAAATGGCGTTGAATGATCAGACGAATACCAGTCAAACCGTTTCCTGGCCTGGTGTTTGGTTTATCCATAAACAAATTGTTCGGTAAAAACAAGATCATGTATTTCTAATGCATATTTACCCGAATACACCATAATGTTTTCGTGGAATTGGCCGAAAGCGCAGGGGTAAGACCAACGTGCATGCGGACAGACCGCAATGCGCGGGTCTCGAATCAATCGACAAGCGGACGCAAGATCCGTTACCCGGAGCTCCACACCATGCGCAACAACCAGCCCGTCACGCAACGCGAATTCGATTTTCCCGATGACGCGACGCTGATGTCGACCACCGACGCGAACAGCTACATCACCTACGCGAACGCGGCCTTCATCCAGGTCAGCGGATTTTCCCCCGAAGAGATCGAAGGCCAGCCGCACAACGTCGTGCGGCATCCGGACATGCCGAAGGAGGCGTTCGCCGACATGTGGGCGACGCTCAAGGGCGGCGAGCCGTGGACCGCGCTCGTGAAGAACCGCCGCAAGAACGGCGATCACTACTGGGTGCGCGCGAATGCGATTCCGGTGATGCGCAACGGCGAGCCGAAGGGCTACATGTCGGTGCGCACGAAGGCGACGCGCGACGAGATCGCGGCCGCGGAGGCGCTCTACAAGGCATTCCGTG
The DNA here is from genome assembly GCF_017104595.1 of Burkholderia sp. Tr-20390. Taxonomy (NCBI): domain Bacteria; kingdom Pseudomonadati; phylum Pseudomonadota; class Betaproteobacteria; order Burkholderiales; family Burkholderiaceae; genus Burkholderia; species Burkholderia sp. Tr-20390. Next base: position 1,601 of record NZ_JAAGPC010000388.1, read on the forward strand.
AAGGGCACGCCGGCAACCGGCATTTTCACAAGGGGCTGATCGTCCGCAAGGGCGTGGCCGGATTCACGTCGCTGTTCCAGACGATGTCGGTGCGTGCGCGGAGAAGCTGGTGAACGGCGAGCCGTTCGCGGTGATTATCGCCGACGACCTGCTGCACGGCGAACAGCCGGTGCTCAAGCAGCTCGTCGACGTGTTCGACCACTATCACAGCTCGGTGATCGGGGTCGAGACGATCCCGCGCGAGGACAGCCGCTCGTACGGCGT
>NZ_JAAGPC010000389.1:0-1555 GCF_017104595.1 Burkholderia sp. Tr-20390
GAGCCACGCGCACGCATCGACGAGCGTGCGGATCAGCGCGCGGGCCGTGGCCGGATACAGCGCGACGAAATCGCGCCGGGCCGCGAGCACCTTCTCCGGATGATCGGGCCAGATCTCGCTCGTGACGGCGACGGTCCGCCCCGCGCCGCAGGCCTCGGCCACCGCATGCCACGGCTCGCCGGCGCAGAAGCCGTCGAGCTCGCCGCCGGCGAGCGCGGCCACCATCTCCGGCGGCGGGATCACGACGCTGCGCACGTCGCGCAGCGGATCGACGTCGTGCGACGCGAGCCAGTGGTTCAGCCACATCGCGTGCGTGCCGGTCGGGAACGTCTGGGCGAGGAGCGGCTTGCGGCCGAGCGTCGCGAACGCATCGCGCACGCTGCCGCTGGCGCGATACGCGTCGGCGAGGCCGCGCGACAACGAGATCGCCTGGCCGTTGCGGTTCAGCACCATCAGCGCGGCCATGTCGGCCTGCGGGCCGCCGATCCCGAGCTGCAATCCGCAGACGAGCCCGTACAGCGCATGCGCGGCGTCGAGCTCGCCGCTCAGCAGCTTGTCACGCACGGTGGCCCACGACGGCTGGCGGCTGAGCTCGAGCGTGAGGCCATGCCGTTCGCCGAGGTTCAGGCGCTGTGCGACGATCAGCGGGGCCGCGTCGCTCAGCGCGACGAACCCGAGGCGAAGATGTGCGCGTTCCGGCGCGGCGGGAGAGGAGGTATCCATGGCATTCATGACTGGGGTGACGCGTCGAGCAGTTGCCGCGCGACGTCGACGATGCGCAGGCCCTGATCCATCGCGCGCTTGCGCAGCGCCGCGTAGGCGTCGTGTTCGGACAGCTTGCGCTCATCCATCAGCTGGCGCTTCGCGCGGTCGATCAGCTTGCGCTCCGCGAGCTCGCGCTCGACGTCGGCCAGCCGGCGACGCAGCGCGTCGTCGTGCGAGAAGCGGGCAAGCGCGACTTCGAGAATCGGCGCGAGGCGCTCGGCCGACAGCCCTTCGACGAGATACGCGCTGACGCCCGCGCCGACCGCCGCGCGGATCAGCGACTGGTTGGCGTCGTGGCTGAACATCAGCACGGGGCGCGGCGCGGTGGCGTGCATCACGGCAAGCTGCTCGAGCGTGTCGCGCGACGGGGAATCGGTATCGATGATCACGACGTCGGGATGTTGCTCCTCGACGGCGGCCGGCAGGCGCGCGGGCGTCGCGACGTCGTTCAGCATCTCGTAGCCGAGGTGCGCGAGCGCATCGCCGAGCTCGCCGATCGGCTTGTCGGTGTCGGTGACGAGCAGCACGCGCAGGCGGGAGGAAGAAGCAGACGTACTCATGACGCGGACGGCGGTGGCGAAAGCGTGGCGCGATGGGCGCAGCGGGGGCGGCGGCCCCGCGCGGACCTCGGGTCGGTGCCGCGCACGGCGGCCCGGCGGCCGGTGCCGCCGTCTTCATGATAGGGGGGCGGCCGGTGCCGCGTGGCGTCGCGCATGCTACGCGGCCCGGGACAAGGCCGCTTCGATCGCGGCGCCCGCGTCCGGCACGTGCTGCACGGCGGCTTCGCCGT
>NZ_JAAGPC010000390.1:0-240 GCF_017104595.1 Burkholderia sp. Tr-20390
TGGAAAAAAAAAAAAAAAAAAAAAAAAAATACCACATAGCTCCCACACTCTCAAACCTGTTACTCAGTACCACACGTTCTATGTACTCTGTTGACAGAATATCCACTAATGTTGTAACTACTCATCATCTAACAACTTCGTCTCATCTTACTGCGCTTACAACTTATGATCCTTTTCTCACCTCTCTTATGTTACTATCATCATGCTAGTTCACACGACGCGCTCATCCTATACTACAAA
>NZ_JAAGPC010000391.1:0-1855 GCF_017104595.1 Burkholderia sp. Tr-20390
CTCGACCTGCGGACGCGGCCGTGCGGCGCGGGCGCGATCGGCCTCGCGGGCGAGCGCGGCTTCGCGCTCGGTGACGCCCGGCACCTGCAGCCGCAGCTTCTTCACCGCCGCGCGCCCCGTGGCCGCCATGAACGCGACCTTGCGCGGGTGCACGCCCTGCAGGTCTTCCGCCGTGATGCGGATGCGTTCGAGCGCGAGGTAGCGGCGCACGAAATCCGCGTTGCGGTCGCCGATGTTGATCGTCGTCATCCCGGCCAGCACGGCGGCGCCCCCGAACACCTTCGCCTCGAAGCGTTCGCGGCGCCCGCCGGCCTTGATCATCTCGTTGATCAGCACTTCCATCGCATACGCGCCGTAGCGCATCGATTCGGACGCGGCCGCGCCCGGATCGGCGCCGTCGTCGGGCAGCATGAAGTGGTTCATCCCGCCGATGCCCGCGTACGGATCGTGCAGGCACGCGGCGACGCACGAGCCGAGCACGGTCATCAGCACCATGTCCTCGGACGTCGTGTAGAACTCGTTCGGCAGCAGCTTCACGCCGGGACGGCCGAAGTGGTTGTCGAAGTAGCGATTGGTGGCGATCGGCAAGGCGCTCATCCGCGCTCTCCCAGAGCGGATGCGGCGCCCGCGGCATGCATGCGCGCGGGAGACGGCATCGCGGACGCCTGCGCGCCCCGCGGCCGCGCGCCCTGGGCGGCGTCGCGGGTCAGTTCGTACACCGTCTGCCCGCGCAGCCGGAACGCCTGCGTGACATACGTGAAGTTCTCCGAATGGCCGGCGAACAGCAGCCCGCCCGGCTTCACGAGCGGCTCGAAGCGCGACAGCACCTGCCCCTGCGTCGGCTTGTCGAAATAGATCATCACGTTGCGGCAGAAGATCGCGTCGAACGGCTTCGCGATCCCGTAATCCGCATCGGTCAGGTTCAGCTGCTCGAAGCGGATCATCGCGCGCAGCTCGGGGCGCACCTTCACGCGGCCGGCCTGCGCGCCCGTGCCCTTCAGGAAGAAGCGCTTCAGCCGCTCCGGCGCCAGGTGCTTGACCTGGTCGTACGTGTAGATGCCGGCCTCCGCCTTCGCGAGCACCTGCGTGTCGAGGTCGGTCGCGAGGATCGACGCGCCGCGCGCGGCCGATTCGCCGAGCGCCTCGATCAGCGTGATCGCGATCGAGTAAGGCTCCTCGCCGGTCGACGCCGCCGAGCACCAGACCGAGACCGGCGCCGGCCGCCCTTTCACGAAATCCGACAGGATCGGGAAATGGTGGGCCTCGCGGAAGAACGCGGTCAGGTTCGTCGTCAGCGCATTGGTGAACGCTTCCCACTCGAGCGGATCGTCTTCCTGCTCGAGCAGGTCGAGGTAGTCGCGGAACGTGTCGAGGCCGCGTGCCCGCAAGCGGCGCGCGAGACGGCTGTACGCCATGTCGCGCTTGTGCTCGGACAGCGAGATTCCCGCGCGTTGATGGATCAGCGCGCGAATGCGTGCGAAATCCGCGCTGGTGAACGCGAAGTCGCGCCCCGGCTCGCCCGCGCGAGGCGAGGCATCCGGTGCATCGGGTCGAAACGGCGCGCGCGCGTGCGGCATGGTTTAGAAGGTCTCCCAATCGTCGTCGGACGTGCCGGCCGTGGCCGCCGCCGGCTTCTCGCCGTTCAGCGCCGGGCGCACGAGCGCGGGCTTCGCGGCCGGCTTGTCGGCCGGTGCGGCGGTTTTCGCGAGACGCGGCCCGTAGCCGCCCGCGGCCGTGCCGCGGGGAGCCGGTGCATCCTTGTGCGCGTGCGCGCCCGATTCGGCCGGACGCTTCGGTTCATGGCCCGCAACCGGTGCAGCCGCGGCGGCGGCCCGCGGCGCCGGGGCGGCGCGCC
>NZ_JAAGPC010000392.1:0-1498 GCF_017104595.1 Burkholderia sp. Tr-20390
TCGCGCGATGCGCGCGGCGAACCGGTCGTGCTCGGCGTGCTGCAAGCGGTGCTGCGCGCGGCCGCCGATGCGCAATTGCACTGGACCACGCTGCGCGCGGCGCTCGCGCCGCAGCCGCCCGGCGAGCCGGGCGAGCCGGCCAATTCGGCACCCCCGTTTGATAAAATCTGACCTCGAACGGCGCGCCTGCCAGCCCTGCTGCGGCGCCCGTTCCGGCCACCGGATGCGACCCTCGTGAAACCTCTCCTGCTCTCGCACTTCACCGCCACCAGCTGCATCGGCCGCGGCCTCGATGCGACCCTCGATGCGCTGCGCGACGCGCGCGGCGGGCTCACACCCTGCGACTTCGAAGGTGCGGATCTCGACACGTGGATCGGCGCGGTGGACGGCGTCGATGCGCAGCCCGTGCGGGCCGATCTCGCCGACTTCGCGTGCCGCAACAACCGCCTCGCGCAACTCGGCCTCACGCAGGACGGCTTCGACGCACGCGTCGCGGCGGCCGTCGCGCGCTATGGGGCGGCACGTGTCGGCGTATTCATCGGCACGAGCACGGCCGGCATCCTCGAGACCGAGCACGCGTACCAGCGCCGCGATCCGGCAAGCGGCGCGCTGCCCGCCGACTTCCGCTACGCACACACGCACAACCCGTATTCGCCGGCCGCGTTCGTGCGCGCGTTTTTCGCGCTGCGCGGGCCGGCGATGGCGATCTCGTCCGCGTGCTCGTCCGGCGCGAAAGTGTTCGGCTCCGCGCGCCGCATGATCGAAGCGGGATTGATCGACGCAGCCGTCGTCGGCGGCGTCGATTCGCTGTGCCTGACGACGCTGTACGGCTTCAATTCGCTCGAGCTGCTGTCGCGCCAGCCGTGCCGGCCGTTCGACGTCGCGCGCGACGGCATCTCGATTGGCGAAGCCGCCGCGTTCGCGCTCGTCGAACGCGTGCCGGAGCCGCCCGCCGCACTCGACGCCGATGCGGTCCTGCTGCTCGGCATCGGCGAATCGAGCGACGCGCATCACATGTCGTCGCCGCATCCGGACGGGCTCGGCGCACGCGTCGCGATCGAGCAGGCGCTTGCATCCGCCGGCCTGGGTGCAACCGACATCGACTACGTGAACCTGCACGGCACCGCGACGCCGAGCAACGACGCGGCCGAAAGCCGAGCGATCGGCGCGCTGTTCGCCAGCACGCCGTGCAGCTCGACGAAGGGAGCGACCGGCCATACGCTCGGCGCGGCGGGTGCGCTCGAGGCCGTCGTCGCCGCGCTCGCGTTGCGCGAGCAGTTCGTGCCGGCCGGCGTCAACACGACACTGCCCGACCCGGCACTCGCCGCCGACTATGTGCTCGCGAGCCGCGATACCCGCGTGCGCGCCGTCCTGTCCAATTCGTTCGGCTTCGGCGGCACGAATTGCAGCCTGATCCTCGGCCGCGCCGACCACGCCCGCCGTTGAGGCCCGCCATGACACTCACCGCCTTCATCGAAAGCATCGGCCTCATCGGGCC
>NZ_JAAGPC010000393.1:0-1742 GCF_017104595.1 Burkholderia sp. Tr-20390
CCCGCGTGCCGCGCGGGGCCGGCGCCGGCGGCCGGTTCGTCGCCGGCACGGCGCGCCCAGTCGGCGATGGCCGGATGCGCATCGGCGAGCGTGCGCGTCAGCCCGAACAGGTCCGCGAGGTTCATCGCTTCGTCGAGCAACGCACGGCCGCCGCCGCACGACTGTTCGCGCGCGAACGCGCTGAGCGCCATGATCTCGATGCGCGCCTGCCCCATGCTCATTTCGCGGGCCAGCACGGCGGCTTCGTCGAGCGCTGCGCTTGCATCGTCCCAGCGGCGCGCGGCCAGCGCGGCACCCGCGTGCGCGGTGGCCTGCAGCAGCACGACGGGGCGCCGCCACAACGGCCCGTGCGACGGAAACTCGGCCGCGGCGATCGCATCGATCCGCTCGACGAGCGCGTGGCAGGTCGCTTCGCGATAACGCGCCGCATGAATGCGCACCTGTTCGGCGAGGCTCGCGACCGACAGGCGCGGCAGGCGGCGCGCGACACCCATCGCGTCGAGGGCTTCGAGCAGGTCGATCGCGCGGTGCTCGACGCCGCGCAGCAACGCGATGCGCGCGGCGGTGCGATAGCCGAGCAGCACGGTGTCGGGCGTGCCCGCATGTTCGAGCACATCGAGCCGGTTCGCGAGCAGTGCGGCGGCCTGGTCGACGCGGTCGGCCTCGTACGCGAGCGCCGCGCACATCGCCGCGAGCATGCAGGTGAGGGGATGGCGGCGCCCGAGATCGGCTTCCGCACGCGCCAGCGCGGGCGACAGCGCGTCGTCGGCCAGCCGGACCTGGCCCTCGCGCAGGTAGCTCAGGCCCGTGATCAGCTCGCCCCAGCGGGCGACGTAGCCGAACCCGGCCGCCGTCTCGCCGCGCGGCGCCGCGTGCTGGAAGCGGCGCGCCTGCGCCGGTTCGCCGACGATGATCGCGCGCGCCGACAGCCGGTTCGCGTGCATTTGCGCGAGCCACGTCGCCGCCGGCGGCGTGAAGTCGGCCCACGGCTCGAACAGCTCGACGAAGCGGTCGATTTCGTCGGCGTAATACGCGGCCGCGCTGAGGATCAGCGCGCATTCGTAGCGCATCGCCGCGGGCGTGCCGGAGTCCGCGAGGATGCCCGCGATCTGGCGTTGCGCCTCGACATGGCGCTCGCCGAGCGCCAGCGCCCAGGCCACCGCGACGCGCAGCGTCGGGCGCTTGTCGAGCTCCGCGTCGGGTAGCAGCGCGAGCCAGTCGAGCACGTCGTTGATGCGGCCCTGCTTGATCGCATCCTCGAGGCAACGCTGCGCGAGCGCGTACGCGACCTCGAACTGGCCGGCCGCATACGCGTGGCGCGCGGCTTCCTCGGTCATCCCGTGCGCGTCGAGCCAGGCAGCCGCCCGCGCATGCAGCGCGCTGCGCTCGGCGTCGGGGCCCGCCGCCAGGCGGTCGCGCAGCGTGTCGCGCACGAGCGGATGCAGCCGGCACCAGTCCGAATCGTCCGACGCAATGAACAGCGGCGTGTCGCGTGCGAGTCGGGCGAGACGGTCGGGTGCGCCTGCGTCGTCGAGCAGCGCGGCGCACAGCGACGGATGCAGGCGATCGGCGACGCTCGTGCGCGTCAAGAACGCAGTGTCGTCGGCCGACAGGTTCGCGAGCAGCAGCTCGACGAGCCGGTCGCGCGTGCCGTCCACGCGGGCGGCGAGTGCGTCGACCGCCTGGCGCGGATCGGCCGAGCGCGCCATCGCGGCCATCGCGAGCTGCAGGCCGAGCGGCCA
>NZ_JAAGPC010000394.1:0-1833 GCF_017104595.1 Burkholderia sp. Tr-20390
CGGCGCCATGCGGCGCGCCATCCAGCCAGGCGCCGAGGAATTCGAGCGCTTCGCCCATCAGCTCCAGGTGCGGCGCGGGCGCGGCGTCCGGATTGCGGCGCACGCGCATCGTATTCCTGACGATCGTGCGGGCCGGCGCGAGATCGAATTCGAGCGCGACGGAATCGATGAGGAAGGCCGGCGGCGTGTAGTCGGCGCGGCGGATCACGGTTTGGGCGATGTTTTCAGCCATGGTCATGCTTCAGGAAAGGGTTTCTCGCTCTGACATTGCTCGCATCGGCTTGGGCTGATGCGCCAGGAACGATCAAGCGGTCATCGCGAAATCGCGACGCCTGATCGGACCTTCACGCACCTGAAGATCGCGCCGCGCGCGAAACGCACTCGCGCCGTGCTCGCACATTCGATGCGTGTTCCGAATTGCTTAAGACGATTCAGAACGGCCATTGGACCAGTCGCATTCAATTGGAAATTCGGATTCGCAACCGCCATTCCATTGACTGAAACTATTAAATGCCGCAGACGGCCCCTTCACAAACCCAAACGCCCCTACAGCCGTGCGCAGTTACCCCGAGCTGCCGCCAGACACAAAAAACCGGCTCGGAAGCCGGGCCATAGTGTCGTCGGGCGCCCTCATGCCCGCGGCACGATCCGCATGCTTTGAAGCCAGGTTTCGTACGGCACGATGTATCGCTGGTGGGCTTGGATGTCCGCCGTCGGCATGGCGGCGCGCTCCGGCTCAAACACGGCGGAAGTCAAGCGCGTCGGCGCTGTCTTCGGCCAGAAATGCCACCACCATCGCGTTGAATTCGTCAGCGCGCTCCCACTGCACCCAGTGACCGGTCTTGCTGAACAGATGCACGTCGCAGTTCGGCATGCGCCGCTGCAGCGAGCGGGCACCGCTCGGTCGATTGACCTTGTCCTCCGTTCCCCACAACACGAGCGTCGGGTTTTGCACGCCGGCCAGACGCGGATCGCGCGTGAAGTCGAGTTTCCTGAATTGCGGAATGCCCTTGGGGCCGAGCAATGGCGGGCTGGCGACGACCTCCGGGTCGATGCTGGACTGAAAGCGCTCCTGGAGCGTCGCATCGGATACAAGGCTGCCGTCGTAGACAAGGTCGCCCCGGATGAACGTCGCAAGCTTTTGCAATGTCGGGCCTTCGCCCTTGTAGTAATTCAGCAGGCGCTTGAGGCCGGGCGTCGGCAACCCACGCGTCGTGTCCACGCCGCCGGGCCCCATCAGCACGAGACGGCCGACCGCTGCCGGCCGCTCGATCACCATGCGCAACGCGCAGGCGCCACCCAGCGAGTTGCCGAGGATGTGCGCGCGCTCGATACGCAGCGCATCGAGCATCCCGAGCATGCTCGCGGCCAGGTCGCCGAACGGGTCACCGCGATCCAGGCCCTTCGTCGATTTGCCATAGCCGGGCATGTCGGGCACGACGACCCGGTGGACGCACGCGAGCGCACCGACATTGCGCGCGTAATTGGACATGCCGGAAGCGCCGGGACCGCAGCCGTGGGGCATGAGCACCACCGGGCCCTCGCCCGCTTCGGTAAAGGAAATGGTTCGCGCACCGACTCGAACGGTGCGTTGAGTCATTGCGTGAGTCATGAACGGGGCATTCACGGCGGAGTCGCTCCAGACGGTTGATCAGGCTTGCTTGTTTTAATAATGAGATATTTGTCATCATGACAATATACTCGTCTTCACCTAGCCAGCCGGAGCGTCTGTTGCGTCGCCGTATAATTCCCGCCATGAATGAAACGACCGTTGACCATCGGACCCGCGTCGCGGCGGAGCGACGCGAACGCATGCGCGCCCGCCTGATCGAA
>NZ_JAAGPC010000395.1:0-237 GCF_017104595.1 Burkholderia sp. Tr-20390
AATTACGATAGATGTGAAATAAGTAGCAAGCACGCATAGAACTCAACACGACAGTTATAAGATGATACGAGACATTAGTTCTAATGTAGCCGTCCCACATATAAAACAACAAATACATTACACATAGCATGGAAGGAACTTGTACCAACGATTTCTATAAATGTCTCAAATGCGCAATAATTATGTTAATTGCAAACAAAAATATGATAAGTTTTATAATTTTGTTTTTTTTTTTTT
>NZ_JAAGPC010000396.1:0-1516 GCF_017104595.1 Burkholderia sp. Tr-20390
CCCTCCGCGTGCGCCGTGCCGGTTGTCGCGATCGAGGTCGCCGTCGCGGTCGGGTTCGCCGGCCAGGCGCGATGCGGTGCGCAACGCGTCGACGAGCCTCCGGTACGCATGCTCGCGCGAATCGGCGCCGCGCGTGCGCAGCACGTACGACGGGTGATAGGTCGCGACGACGAGCAGGCCTTGCGCCGTGCGAATCGGCGCGCGCGCGGCCTCGAGCGTCGCATCGTTGTCTTGCAGCAGCGCGCGCAACGCGGTGCCGCCGAGCGCGACGACGACGCGCGGCCGTACCGCATCGAGTTCGCGTTCGAGCCAGTAGCGGCACGCGGCCACCTCGCGTTGCGCGGGCGTCTTGTGCAGCCGGCGCTTGCCGCGCGGCTCCCATTTGAAGTGCTTGACCGCGTTCGTCAGGTAGCAGTGCGCGCGCTCGATCCCGGCTTCATCGAGTGCGCGGTCCAGCATGCGCCCGGCCGCGCCGACGAACGGCAATCCCTGGCGGTCCTCCTGGTCGCCCGGCTGCTCGCCGACCAGCATGATCGTCGCGTCGACGGGGCCGGCGCCGGGCACCGGCTGGGTCGCATGCTCCCACAACGCACAGCGGCGGCACGCGCCGAGTGTCGCCGGTGCGTCGGCGTCGGCGTCGGCGGGCGGCGGATGGCGCGTCATGTGACGACGCCCGTGCGGCCCAGGGCGCGACAGGTCGCCCACGCCGGCGGGGCGGGACAGAAACGAAAGCGCAGCGTGACGCGCATGAAGGGCTCCGGTACGACGATTCGCACCTGTGCAGCAACCGCCGTTCCGCATCGGCCGAGACGGGCGCGGGGTTTGCGTGGAGGCGGTGTCAACGACAGGAGAAACGCGATGCTTCCCGATCCCGGCGACGATCCGGCCGCGGACGACGTGCTGCTGTGGCGCGCCCCCGACAGCGTGCCGAGGCGCCCGCGTCGCGTGCTGATCGTCGACGACTATCGCGACGCCGCCGATGCGCTGCGCCTGCTGCTCGAGGCGCGCGGCGTCGAATGCCGCATTGCCGTCGATCCGTTCGCCGTCTGCGCGATCGCACGCGACTGGCAGCCGTTCGCGGTCGTGCTCGATATCGCGATGCCCGGCCTCGACGGGCTGCAGCTGGCGGCGCGGCTGCGCGGTGATCCGCACACCGGCGACATGTTGCTCGTCGCGTGCAGCGGGCTCGCGTCGCGACGCGACTGCGAGGCGGCGAGGCAAGCCGGGTTCGACGCGCACTGCGCGAAGCCGCTGACGCCGCACCGGCTGCTGGGCTATCTGGACGCGGCGAGCGGCCGCGCGACGCCGGACGGGGCGGTTACACGGCGCTTGTAAAAAAGCCGCCGGGGCGTCGCGGCGCAGGCATCAACCGCCGGTGCGCGTGGCGGCATGTCGGGCCGACCGACCCGCGACGACGGCCAGCCCGCGCGCAGAGCGGGAGGGGGGCGGCGTGGGGAAGGGGGGATGGCATGTGGTGGATCCGTGTGGCGGCGGCGTCACGTGAAGCAACACATCA
>NZ_JAAGPC010000398.1:0-1440 GCF_017104595.1 Burkholderia sp. Tr-20390
TGGGCGGGGGTGCCGGCCGGCGCGCAGCCTGCTTCCTGCAACGCTCGCCACAGCGCCGCGCGTTCGGTGGCGCGTGCAGCATGCGCGGCGACGACGTCGGGATCGACGGCGGGCGGTGGGGTGGCCGGGCCGGCTTCCGCGGGCGGCGTGGTGTTGGCCGAGGTGGCCGCGCGGGGCACGGTGTCGTCCTGCTCGTGCTCGGTCAACGCGTCCGGTCGCATACGCGCCTCCCCGTCGTCGGACTGCTGCGCCGCCTCGGCCGCGATCCGCCGCCAGGCCAGATCGACCCCGCGCCACCAGCCGGCCACGGTCGGCAGATCGTGCGTCGACGTCATCGCGATCGCGTCGCGATCCCACGCCGACGGCGGCCGGAACGTGCCGCCGGCGTCGCGCTCGAACCACAGCACGCGCATCCCGGCGATGCCCTGCGCGCCGAGCCGTTCGCGGAAGCCGGCCGGCACCGTGCCGAGATCCTCGCCGATCGCGAGCGCGCGATGACGGGCCGCCTCGAGCGCGACGAGCCGCACGAGATCGTCGACCGGATAGCGCAGGTAGGCGCCGTCGCGCGGCGAGCCGCCGTCCGGCACGATCCACATCCGCGCGAAGCCGAGCACGTGATCGATGCGGATGCCGCCCGCATGCGCGAACGCCGCGCGCAACAGTTCGACGAACGGCACGAAGCCTTGCGCACGCAGCGCGGCGGGCGTCCAGGTCGTCACGCCCCACGCCTGGCCGGCCGCATTGAACAGGTCGGGCGGCGCCCCGAGCGACACGCCGCGCAGCAACGTCGCGCCGTGCGCCCACGCGTCGCTGCCCGCGCGATCGGAGCCGACCGCGAGATCGGCGACCAGCCCGGTGGCCATGCCCGCGCCGCGTGCCGCATGCTGCGCGTCGCCGAGCGCGCGCGACGCGCACCATTGCAGGTACGTGTGGAACGCGACCGTGTCGGCATGGGCGTGCGCGAACGCATCGACTTCAGCCGAGCCCGGTTCGCGCCACGGCGCCGGCCATTTCCGCCAGTCAAAGCCCGCCCCGTGCTCGAGGCAGAACGCCTGCAACGCGTCGAAGCGTGCATGCGCCTCGAGCGCCGCACCGCCCGCGGCGCGAAACCGCTGGAAGGCGTCACGCGACGGGTCGTCGCTGGTGCGCCATGCGTCGAAGCACGCACGCAGGCGCCGCAGTTTCAACGGCAGCACGTGCGGCCAGTCGATCAGCGGTGCGTCGGCCGCGGCACCGGTTGCGTGAGGCACGGCAGCGGCGCCCGGCACCGCGTCGCAGTCGAGATACGCGACGTTGTGCCAGCGCCGCGACGACGGCGAATACGGGCTGTCGTGCGCGGGCAGCGCCGGAAAGCCGGCGTGCGTCGGGCTGATCGCCACCGCCTGCGCGCCGTGCCGGGCCGCATGCGCGGCCAGCCGCGCCAGCGCGGTGTAGTCGCCC
>NZ_JAAGPC010000399.1:0-1666 GCF_017104595.1 Burkholderia sp. Tr-20390
GACCGTCGTCATCAGCATCCGCTCGGGGCTGTCGGTTGCGCCGCGCAGTATCAGGTCGCGCGCGAGCGACGTCATCGCAATGAACAGCGGAAACCGCACGGGCAAGCGGCCAAGCCGCAGGTAGCGCGAAATCGCGCCAGCTCGACGAGCACCGTTCGCGGCCCGACCACGAGGCGCTGCGCACCAACCAGGGCGTGCGGATCGCCGACAACCAGAACACGTTGCGCGGCGGCCCGCGCGGCCCGTCGCTGCTCGAAGACTTCATCATGCGCGAGAAGATCACGCATTTCGATCACGAGCGCATTCCGGAGCGCGTGGTGCATGCGCGCGGCTCGGCCGCGCACGGCGTGTTCCGCGTGTACGAGCCGATGGCCGACTACACGAAGGCCGCGTTCCTGCAGGACCCGGCCGCCGAAACGCCGGTGTACGTGCGGTTCTCGACGGTGCAGGGGCCGCGCGGCTCGGCCGATACCGTGCGCGACGTGCGGGGCTTCGCGGTGAAGTTCTATACCGAAGAGGGCAACTACGACCTCGTCGGCAACAACATGCCGGTGTTCTTCATCCAGGATGCGATCAAGTTTCCCGACTTCGTGCATGCGGTGAAGCCCGAGGCGCCGAACGAGATGCCGACCGGCGCGTCCGCGCACGACACGTTCTGGGATTTCGTGTCGCTGGTGCCGGAAACCACCCACATGGTGCTGTGGCTGATGTCCGACCGCGCGCTGCCCGCGAGCTTCCGCGCGATGGACGGTTTCGGCGTGCACACGTTCCGCTTCGTGAACGCGGCCGGCGCCGAGCGTTTCGTGAAGTTCCACTGGCGGCCCGTGAGCGGCGCGTATTCGCTGCTGTGGGACGAGGCGCAGCGGATTGCCGGCCATGACCCGGACTTCAACCGGCGCGACTTGTGGATGGCGATCGAGCGCGGCGACTATCCGGAGTTCGAACTCGGCGTGCAGATGATCGATCCGGCCGATGCCGGCAAGTTCGACTTCGACCTGCTCGACCCGACCAAGCTGGTGCCGGAAGAGTTGGTGCCGGTGCGGCCCATCGGCCGGATGACGTTGAACCGCAATCCCGACAACTTCTTCGCGGAGACCGAGCAGGTCGCGTTTCATCCGGGGCATGTGGTGCCCGGCATCGACTTCACGAACGATCCGCTGCTGCAGGGGCGCCTGTTCTCGTACACCGATACGCAATTGAGCCGGCTCGGCGGCCCGAACTTTCACGAGATCCCGATCAACCGGCCGGTGTGCCCGTTCGCGAACAACCAGCGCGATGCGATGCACCGGCAGACGATCAACGTCGGGCAGGCATCGTACGAACCGAATTCGACGAGCGGCGGCTGGCCGCGCGAGACGCCGCCCGCGCCGGCCGGCGGCGGCTTCGAGACCGTGCACGAGACGCTCGAAGGCGACAAGGTGCGCGTGCGCAGCGAGACGTTCGCCGATCATTTCTCGCAGGCCGCGCTGTTCTACCAGAGCATGACCGAGATCGAGCAGCGGCATATCCGCGACGCCTACTGCTTCGAGCTCGGCAAGGTGACGCAGCCGCACATTCGAGAGCGGGTGGTCAACGACATCATCGCCCGCTTCGACGCCGGGCTGGCCGCGCAGGTGGCCGAACGGCTCGGGCTGCCCGCGCCGCACGGGGGCGCGACGCCGGCGGT